>JBCCTE010000072.1:0-9151 GCA_039198915.1 Cyanobacteria bacterium P01_D01_bin.73
TCGCGATGAAGTAGTAGCTGTGGTCGTAACCCTTCTGGTATCGCAACTCCAAGGGATAGTCCGCAGCGTCGCAGGCTTACACCAGTTTTTCCGGCTTGAGCTGATCTTCCAGGAATCCGTCTTCGGTGCCTTGATCAATCAAAATCGGTGCCCCGCTACCCCGTACTCCCGCCTTGATTAGGCTGGTGGCGTCGTAATCGTTCCAGGTATCGCGATCGCCCCCCAGATATCCTGAAAACGCCTTCTCGCCCCACGCCACCTGAGTGGGAGCCACAATGGGCGCAAATGCCGAAACGCTGCGGAAGCGATCGCCATTGCGCAATCCAATCACCAACGCCCCGTGTCCCCCCATGGAGTGCCCAAAAATCCCCTGCTTCTCGGGAATGATATTGAAATTCTGGGCGATCGCCTCCGGCAATTCTGAAACGACGTAGTCGTACATACGGTAGTGACGCGCCCACGGATCCTGCGTAGCGTTGACATAAAATCCAGCTCCAGAGCCGAAGTCCCAAGACTCATCCTCCCCCGGCAGCCCACATCCCCGCGGACTCGTATCCGGCGCAATCAAAATGCACCCGTACCGCGCTGCATACCACTGCGCCCCGCCCTTGGTCACAAAATTCTGCTCCGTACAGGTCAAACCGCTCAACCAGTACAACACCGGACAGGGCTTTGTCTCCCACAGTGGCGGCAAATAGACCCCAAAGGACATTTCACACTGGAGCACCGAAGACTGGTGACGATAAATTCGTTGGGACCCGCCAAAACTTCGCGCGGCAGATACTTGGGTTAGTAGAGAGGGGGGAGCAACGGACATAGGCGTCAAAGTGGCGGTGACAATCTTGAAACAGCAACAAAATCTGTACTGAGTGCAGTGACTAAATTTTTAATTGGCTTGCAAGTCGGTGAAATTAGAGGCGATTATCGGCTCTCAGCGAGGCTGCGGATACCATATCAATAGGTTATCTATAGAGCGTTTAGGCATTGCGCCAAAACCCAACCGCATTTCCTACCCCGATTAACTCACCGCTAATCGTTAACAGCAACAGTTACCACCGATAACGACCAACAATAATTCGGACTTTAACCTATGACTATGAAACGCTATCTTGCTTTGGGAGGACTTTCAGCCGCCGCCGCCGTGATGATTGGCGGTTTTGCTCCACGGGCGATCGCCAACTGGAACAACTCCCAACCGGAAAACGAAACCGTTCGCATTCGTTTTGAAAACGACTACAACCGCAGCATCTTTGCTTTGGCTATTTCCCCGCGCCGTTTGGATGACTGGCAGGATCTTCTGGGGAACGACATCGTCAAAAGTAAGGAATCCGTCGATCTAGAGCTGAACTACACTGAGCTGCGCGATCGCGGCTGTGAATATCGCATCCGCGCCGTCTACTCCGATGGCAGCACCACCATTCTCGAGGATCCCCCGTATAACTTGTGCAGAGTGCGTCACGTCAAGTTCGGTGATCGCCCCTCTGCCAATCCCTTCCGCCCCGAAGGCTAGGGCTCCCTATGGACTAGCGGCAAAAGCCCACACAATAGGCACGCAGTGGATCCTGAGATAACAGACTCTCGACGCCCCTTTGGGAGCCGTGAGTTTAAAACTCAGCCAACGGTTCCGGCGTAGATCCTATCCAGCAAAATTGCCTAAAAGTTCCCAGGAACTGATCCACTCCATCAGTCCTGGGGATTTTTGTGCTCTAGACTACAGAACTGCATTGCAGTAACCACGAGGGTTTCGTGCTTTGCCCATGATCTAAATCACAACAGACTATTCACTGAGTCACTTTTTCGCCAGCTATCGATCACTCTAAAAATTTACAGCGATCGCAATTAAATCAGTCAGCGATCGCTGTTTTAATCTCTGAACTTTTAGATACTGTGAATGTGCAAAAAAGCGCGTTACTAGATTGGCTTCAAAACGTAAAGATTACATTTCGAGGGAAAAATTTTGGCTTTTCAATTCGACCTATCATCCATAGACGGAAACAATGTTGCTGAGATCTTTTCAGAAGTTTGGGACTCTGGAAAAATCACGGAACATGAACGACGGGAATTGCGTTCCGCATTACTCCGCGGAGAATTAAGCGGCGATGATCACGCCGCCATCGACCGCCTAGTGCACGCCGTAAAGCGCGGCTGGCTAAGCCTTGGCTAATGGAGCTAAAGTTATCTGGACATTTCAAGAGCCCAGACCTCACCTCTCACAAGTAAACTTCTCCAATAATCTCTCCATCCGATCAGTTTCTTATTAAATTCAGAATTAAGTCCACGAACGTCATTCAAATGGCGATGCTCTCACCGTACTAGAAAGTCAAAATGGTTGCGGTGTAATTTAATTTAAAATAATTGAGTTCCTTACTTTAAAACTTTATAAAGTTCTGGACTGAAGCCACATGGATCTAGCAACCAGTAATGGCAAACAGCATTTAGCATTTAACCAGCCACATATATCTCAGTGGACGTCCAAAAAGTCTGATTCACAACGTTAAGCGTCTTAGTAGGAAACGATAGAAAATGGATGGATGCAACGCGCACCCAGATCTTGGTGATCTGGTCAGCGGGCAGCAAAGACTTTGGGAGAGAGTGTCGAATAACGGACAAACTGGGAGTCTGATTGATGGATGCCCCTGGCTGTAGTTAATGCCAGTTCCAATTGCTAGGAATATGAGACGGTCCTTCGTGATCGCAATCAGCAAACATCGGTGCCTCATACTCAAGTGTCACCATTCCTCAACTTTGGGACATCACTACCCACTAAATTCAGTGTAGTTTTGTGCAAAAGAAACTCTCGACGGTGGCGCGGGGATGAATATGCGATGGATTATCCTGGCGGCGGTGGCTGGAACTTTAGTGATGCCGGGAGAAGTCGACGCTCTGGAAGGGTGGGATGGGTGCAGCCGAGGGCAAGCTACGGAGACCTTGATTGCCCAGGGGGAAAGTGCTGAAGGGCTGATGCGGCAGGGTGTTACCGCCCACGAAGCTGGTGATTATGACGAGGCGATCGCCCACTACAGCCGAGCTATTGAACTAAGTGGGGATGCCGCTGGGGTGTATCACATCCTTCGAGGGCGGGCGTTTTACGCACAGGGCAAATATATGGAGGCGCACTTGGATCACTATCGCGCCGTAGAACTTCAGCCGGAATTGACCGACGCTTATATCGGTCAAAATCTATGGCGGCTTGCGCATCTGGAGGAAATCATTGATGAAACGCTGGCGGAGCGTAACCGTGCCATCGCCCTCAGTCCCAACCAATCCTCAACCTATATAGACCGTGCCTTGTTTCTGGCCAAAACAGGGAGGTTTGACGAGGCGATCGCCGATTTAAACTTAGCGCTCGAACTCGATCCCGATCTGGTTTCAGCCTCCTTAATTCGAGCATTTGTGCTGTCTTCCCAAGGGCAACTTGACGCAGCGATCGCCGACCTTAATCTCATCATCGAACAGCATAGTGAGCACGATGATCTCGACGGTGATGTGTATCGTCTGCGGGGCAATATTTTGCGAGAGCAAGGAAAGCTAGATGAGGCGATCGCTGATTTCAGTCGAGCCATTGAACTTCATCCCGATTTCTCTGCCAATCGCTCTTCTAGGATTCCTGGGCTTTCTGGTACCTACAGGGATCGTGGATTGGCATTTCAGGAACAGGGAAAGAATCGGCAAGCGGGAAATGATCTTTTCCGTACCGTGGAATTCTTCAGTGGCCGCCCCCGTCCCACTTCTCTAGTTAGGAGGCTGGTGCTGGTCCATCAACAACAAAAATGGGATCTGACGAACGTTACGTTTAGACGATCCCTTGCCTTTGCCCCCAACGATGAAAGGGCTTATATCGATCGCGGGAATTTGCGGCGGGAGCAGGGAAATTTGGAAGGGGCGATCGCCGATTACACCCGTGCCATTGAGATGGGTCCCGTTAACGGTGGAGCTTATATTAACCGGGGCATCGCATTTCAAGAGCTGGGGCAGTTTGACCGGGCGATCGCCGACTACAACCGTGCCATGGCGCTTCTGCCCCGTGACTCTCAAGGCTATTATCGCCGTGGTCGTTGGCAGTTCAAGCGCGACAGGTGGAGCGGTGACGCGATCGCCGATTACACCCGTGCCATCGAGCTGGATCCCAGTAATCACGAGCTCTATATTGTCCGGGGAGAGGCTGCGTTTGGTCGTGGTGCAAGAAGCGAGGCGATCGCCGGTTACACCCGCGCTATTGAACTGGTCCCCAATGACGCAGACCTTTACGCCAGGCGCGGGGATGCTAGGGGATGGAGCCAGGAGGAACAGGTGGCGGCGATCGCCGATTACACCCGTGCCATCGAACTGGATCCCAATAACGCTGACTTTTACATTAAGCGCGGGGATATCCTGAACAGACTTTCCCCACCGAGGCGAGACGAAGCCTTTGCTGACTATGCTCGTGCCATCGCAGCGGATCCCAATAACATCAGAACTTACTACCATCGCGCCACCAAGTTTTTCCATGAAGGGAAATGGGACGCGGCGATCGCTGACCTGAGCCGCATGGTAGAACTACGTCCTAATTCCGCTGGGGCTTATCACTACCGCGGGCGAGCCCTGAAGATGCAGGGGAAATTGGACGCAGCGATCGCCGATTTCACTCGCGCTATCGAAGCAGATCCCGAGATGGCTATTGCCTACAGCGATCGCGGGTTTACGCTGCAAGAACAGGGGCAGTCAGATCAAGGCTCTGCCGACCTAAACCGGGCTATGGAAATCAATCCCAATGTTGCCAGGATCTACAGCATCCGTGGATCCATTTCTGCAGACTTAAATCAGCTAGACGTAGCGATCATCAACTTCACTCGAGCGATCGCTCTCCAACCTGACGATGATCGCTCTCGCCACTACCGCGCCCGGCTACTCATGACGCAAAAGAGATTCGACGAGGCGATCGCTGATTACAACCGCATTCTTGAGCTGAAGCCCGAGGACGATAGTGCTTACCTAGGGCGAGGACGGGCTTTCAGAGAGCAAGGAAAGATCGACGCGGCGATTGCTGACTACCGCCGTGCCGTCGAGCTTGAACCCAATAGTTTTGCACAATACGAGTTGGATAGGCTTCTGCGCAATCGTCAGTAAGCAATCAGCAGCATCTAGCATCGCCAGTGAGAATTGGGGACTCATATTTAAGTGTCACCATTCCTGAGCTTTGGGACATCACCACCAACTAAATTCAGTGTGGCTTTGTGCACAAAAACTCTCGACGGTGGCGCGGTGATGAATATGCGGTGGATTGTCCTTGCGGCGCTGGCTGGAACCCTAGTGATGCCAGGGGAAATTAGTGCCCTGGAAGAGCGGGATGGGAATAATCGAGGGCTAGCTACAGAGACCTTGGTTGCCCAGGGGGAAGGTATTGAAGCCCTTGTGCGACAAGGTATGGCGGCGCACGAAGCGGGGGATTATGACGAGGCGATTGCCCATTACAGCCGAGCGATTAGACTGAGTGGCGACTCTGCTGGAGTGTATTACATCCTCCGAGGGCAGGCGCTGTACCAGCAAGAAAAGTTTGACGAGGCGAAAGCTAATTATGATCGCGCCGTGGAACTTCAGCCGGAATTGACCGATGCCTACACGGGGCAAATCCTTGGGTTTATTGTGCAGCTGGGGGACGTTGACGAAAAGCTCGCTGAGTTTAATCTCGCCATCGAACTCAATCCCAATGATGCTGAAGCCTATTTCAATCGTGCAGTGGTGTGGCGCGCGGCAGGAGAGCTTGACCAGTCGATCGCCGATTTGAATCAAGCGATCAAACTCAATCCCGACGAGCCTGGAGGTTATTTCTTCCGAGCATTTTCGCTGTTTTCAAAAGGACAATTTGATCAAGCGATCGCTGACTTTAATCGCGTTTTGGAACTGAGCCCCGACGTTGGAGAAAGCACGCTTTACCTGGCTTTTGGGGAGGCTTTGCGGCGGGAAGGCAGGGAGGATGAAGCGATCGCCTATTTCAACCGAATGATTGAACTCGACTCCAATAGATTCGTTAGATTCGCCGCCCATATCGAGCGTGGATTTATATTTCGAGAGCAGGGGAAATTGGATCAGGCCGCCGCTGACTTTGAACGGGCCCTTGAAAGCGACTCCGGTGCGGTTTCTAGCTACATTGCTCAGGGATTGTCATGGTTTTACGTGGGAGATTTAAAGACTGCAAAAATCGTGTTCAATCGAGTAGTTGCCTTTGCGCCTGACGATGGAAGAGGTTATATCTGGCGTGGCAATATGCTGCAAGAACAGGGGGATTTGGAAGGGGCGATCGCCGATTACACCCGTGCCATTGAGCTGGAGCCGATTAATGGTGGAGCGTATATAAACCGAGGCAGTGCATTGCAAGCGCTGGGGCAATTTGACCGGGCGATCGCGGACTATAAACGTGCCGTGGCGCTTCAGCCCAACGATTCCCAGTCTTATTATCGCCGTGGGCAGTGGCTGGCAGATCGGGGGACACCTTGGAAAGCATCCAACGACTTCAATCGCGCCATCGAACTCAATCCCAATAATCGCGAGGCTTATATCGCTCGGGCAAATCTCGCGTTAAGCCGGGGAGTAGGAAGCGAGGCGCTTTCAGACTTTAACCGCGCCATCGAACTGGCTTCTGATCAAGCAAATGCTGATCTCTATGCTGGACGTGCACAGGCGCACTATAGGAATAGTGATCGGGAAGGGGCGATCGCCGATTACACCCGTGCCATCGAGCTGGAGCCCAACAATGCCGACCTTTATATAGAGCGCGGAAATGTATTGATCTTCGGTGGAGGGTTCGAGGGGCAGGATGCTGCGATCGCCGATTACACTCGAGCCATTGAACTGGAACCCAATAACGCTGACTTTTATGTCAAGCGCGGGGACGCACAGAACAGCACTTTCGAACCAAGACTAGACGAAGCATTCGCTGACTATGCCCGTGCTATTGCGGTGGATCCCGGCAACCCTGAACTTTACTACCACCGTGCGACTAAGTTTGCTGAGAAAGGAAAGTTTGACGAGGCGATTGCTGACCTGACCCGCGTTGTGGAACTGCGCTCTTATTTTGCCGAGGCCTATCACTATCGCGGGCGGGTCTTGAAAATCCAAGGAAAATTGGATGATGCGATCGCCGATTTCACGCGCGCCATCGAACTGAATCCCGGGAAAGCTATTGCTTCTATTGCCTATGGCGATCGCGGATTTACGCTGCAAGAGCAAGGACAGGTAGAGCTAGGTAACGCCGATCTGAACCGAGCCATGGAACTCAATCCCGATGTTGCCAACATCTATAACAACCGTGGCTTTGGGCTAGCAGCATCAAACCGAGCAGAAGCAGCGATCGCCAACTACACCCGAGCAATCGCCCTAGATCCCGACGTTGACTACTTTTACAGCAACCGCGCCTGGCGATTAATAGAGCTAGAAAGATTTGATGAGGCGATCGCTGACTTCAGCCGCGTTATCGAACTAAAACCTGGTGAACACTTCGCCTATGTGGGACGTGCAAGAGCTTTGAAAGGGCAGGGAAAAATTGACGAGGCGATCGCTGACTACCGCCGTTCCATTGAACTTGCCCCCGATGGTTCCAGCTTCCAGAGGGAGTTGGATGAGCTTCTGCGCGATCAACCGTAGGCAATGAATGGGGGCGATCGCAGTAAACAGGTCAAGTATGGGTCAATGACTCAATTCAAAATGGCTCAATTCAAAATGACTCAATTCAAAAAGTGGGTCTTGTGAAATGTCAATGCAGTTGCGGTGGCTCTTGGGGGGGCTGATGGCTGGGGTGTTGGTGCTGCTGGGGCAAGTGATCGCGGGTCAACAAGCTAGCGAATTGCGGGTTCGAGCAACATTACCTGAGGAAACGGCAGAGGTTAAGGCATTATTCATCCAGGGATATAACGCCTGGGGTATTGACGATCACGATGAGGCGATTGAGGCGTTCAGCCGCGCCATCGAACTCGATCCTCAAAATGCCAGGCTGTATCTCTGGCGGGCAAGGACGCTGCAATTGAAAGGGGACGATGATGGGGCGATCGTCGACTTCACCCGCGCCTTGGAGCTACCTGCCCATGTTGTTGATAACGTTGCTTACGCCTACCACGAACGCGGATTGTCACTGAAGAATCAGGGGCGATTGGATGCGGCGATCGCGGATTTTACCCAAGCGATTGAAGTGAATCCCGAGATGGCTATTGCCTATAGTGATCGTGGATTCACCCTGCAAGATCAAGGCAGTTTAGAGCAAGGGACCGCCGATCTAAAACGGGCCATGGAGATTGACTCTTATGTGGCCAACGTTTACATAAACCGTGGCGCTGCATTGAAAGTATCAAACCAGAGGGACGCGATAATTGCCCACTATAGCCGAGCGATCGCCCTCAACCCCAATAAGAGCAGCTTCTACCACCATCGCGCGTTGCAATTAATGCAAGCGGAGAGGTTTGATGAGGCGATCGCTGACTTCAATCGCGCTATCGAACTTGATCCGAACAACTCTGGTGCCCAAAGAGAGTTGGATGAGCTTTTGCGCGATCAACCGTAGGCAATCAGCAGCATCTATCGTAAATTCTGATCTGAAAAAGAATCTGGTAAGAGTTCAGAGATTGCCTTCGAAATAATCTGCTCCGATGATCGGTAAACCACCTGAATGTCAGCGCCAAACTCACTAATAAATTGACGACAAGCTCCACAAGGCGATAAATCTCCGCTCTCTGTGTAGACAGCGATCGCCTCAATGTCCCGATCCCCCTCTGATACTGCTTTTACAATTGCCGTACGTTCAGCACAAATCGTGTTGCCATAGGACGCATTCTCAACATTACAACCGCGATAAATCACACCGGCTCGAGTCAAAAGCGCCGCACCAACCTGAAACTTAGAGTATGGTGCATAGGCTTTTTTCGAGGCTCTTTTCGCTTCCGCATAAAGTTGCTCATTAGAAATCATTTACCTTCCTCTCAATATGGTGATCGAGCACTTTTATACATTTAATTTCTATGTCTATCTATAGTCGAAATGATATTTAGAAACTGGGTATTTTTTGAAATTTAAAAGAGTTAGACGCGATCTATAATTCCTCTATGGAGAGTTTAACCATTACCCAACCGGACGATTGGCACTTGCATCTGCGAGATGGTGAAGCGCTTAAGGCAGTTCTCCCAGA
>JBCCTE010000073.1:0-9133 GCA_039198915.1 Cyanobacteria bacterium P01_D01_bin.73
GTGAAACGGACGTTGACCTTGCCTATGCCAGTGACGCTGTAATTGTTGGATTCAACACCACCTTGGCAACCGGTGCCCGTCGTGCGTCCGATGATGCGGGCGTTGATGTGCGTGAATACAGTGTGATTTACAAGCTGCTGGATGATATCCAGGGGGCGATGGAAGGTCTGCTAGATCCCGAAGAGGTGGAAGAAGAGCTGGGTCAGGCCGAGGTTCGCGAGGTGTTCCCCGTTGGTCGTGGTGCCGTTGCCGGTTGCTACATCAAGGAGGGCAAGCTAATTCGCGATTGCCTGATTCGAGTTCACCGCGATGGCAAGCTGGTTCACAATGGGCGCTTAGATTCACTGAAGCGCATGCGCGATGACGTTAAAGAGGTTAACACCGGCTTTGAGTGCGGTGTTGGTCTGGATAACTTTAGCGCCTGGAAGCAGGGCGACGTGATTGAGTCCTTCAAGCTGGTGGCGAAACGCCGCACCCTAAAGGTGTAATTGCTCGATAAAGGGCTAGGGGGATAGGTTAACTTGACTGTTTAATTTGACCGTCTAGCTTCAAAAACCGGCTAGTCTAGGGCTGATGCTCTTGGACTTGCCGGTTTTGTTTTGTGCGATTCAGCAGCCAGCGCATTGCTTGATCGGAATTTGAACCTTTGATGTTTGGGTTTCGATGCTTCCGTTTTGATGCTTTAGTTTTGATGCTCCAGTTTGTAGCGACGTATCGCATGGCAACACATCGAAAAGACCCGTTTCTTTGGTTTCATTTAGCTGCCCTTGCGGCGGTGCCCGTTGGATTAGAGGCTTGTGCGCTGGGGTTTGCGGCTGGGGATCCGATGCTGCCGGGCAGTTTGGACTGTTTATTGGTGGGGATCCTGGGGGCAGTGCCGCTACTGGCGTTGCAGTGGTTTCGCCCGGTGTATCCGTTTTCAGTGCCGCTGGCGTCTCTGCGTCCGGCGAGTTTATCCACCCGGCAGCTTAGGATTTTGACGATCGCCAGTGGGGTTGGCTCAAAGGCGATCGCCCTAACCAGCGCGGTGTTGGGATTATTCTTGCTGCGATTGGTGTATCGATGGGCCCCCATTGCCGCTGAGGTGACGCCCTTTGGTGGTCGGCTGTCAGGGCTGGGGGTGGCGATCGCGGCGTTTTTGCTAACCAGTCTGTGGCTACAAATGGGATTGGGATCAGCGCTGGCTTTGGCAATGCCCGATGCGATGATTAACAACGCAGAGCCTTTTCCCGTCAATTCAATCAGTCAGGGCTTTTTCCGTTGGGGCATTCCCCTAAGCCGCATTTTGCCTGTCCTGGAAGAAGAGGAAGCGGGAGAAGTTATTGAAGAGGAAGCTACCGAAGAGGACGTCGAGGAAGAGGTTGTTGACGTCGAGACTGATGAAGCTAATGACTCATCTGACGATGGCGAGGGGGAGGAGGTTGAAGATGCTGAGGCTGGTGACGAGGATGTAGAGGGGGCGATCGCTGCAGATACTGAAACCGTCACAGAAGCTAAGCCAGAAACATCGGAGACTTTGGAGTCTGACACTTCCGAACCTGAGACCGGGGACGCCACTCAAGAATCTAGTGCTGAAGAACCTATTGCTGAGGAAAGCGGTGATTCTGAGTCAGCTTCCGAGCCAACTTCGGAGCAAACCTCTGAGAAGGCTAGTGAGGATTCTGAGATATCAGAGCAAACTGGTAACGAGGAGAATTGAGGCTTTCCCGATAAATCCTGATAATGTTAATAGGCCGTATAGAGCACCGTTTTATTCGCCATGTTTTGGGCTGACAAGATTGCCGCCGACGCGCAAGGGGATGCGATCGTCGTTAACGATTCAAAAACCCCCTCCGGTCGCGTCCATGTAGGCTCCGTTCGCGGGGTCATCATCCACGACACTATTTATCGCGCCCTAAAACAGGCTGACAAACCGGTTAAATTTACCTACGGCGTGGACGATTACGACGCCTTCGACACGGTTCCCCATTATCTGGATCGGGAAAAATTCGAGCCTTACCTGGGAGAGCCTTTGTGTAACGTGCCGTCGCCGGCGCCGGAGGCGGAAGATTACGCCAAGCATTTTATGACCGAGTTCCTGGACGTCTTCGCAGATCTAGGCGTGCGTCCGGACGTTTACTATCTGCGGGACCTTTATCGGTCTGGGCAGATGAATCCTTATATCGATAAGTTCTTGCAAAATGCCCACCTGGTGCGCGAGTCTTACAAGGAGGTGAGCAAGGCGGAGCGCCCAGATAATTGGTATCCGTTCCAAGCAATTTGCGAAAAGTGCCGCAAGATCGCCACCACAGAGGTTACCGACTACAAAGACGGCAAGATTTTCTATTTCTGTAACCCTAACGCCACGGACTACACCCAGGGCTGTGGTTACTCGGGTTGGATGTCGCCGATGGATGGCAATGGCAAGCTGCCCTGGAAAGTGGAGTGGGTTGCCAAGTGGGAGTTAGTGGGCGTCACCATTGAGCTTGCAGGTAAAGACCATTCCCAGAAGGGCGGATCCCGCGATGTGGCGAATTCTATTTGCCGTAAGGTGCTGCGTAAAAAGCCGCCGTACCATGCGCCCTATGAGTTTATTTTGGTGAACGGTACCAAGATGAGTTCGTCCAAAGGGGTGGGTTCCAGCGCTAAGGATATGGCTGCTCTGTTGCCGCCGGAGCTGTTGCGCTTCTTGATGTTGCGCACGCCGCCGAAGACTGTGATTAATTTCTCGCCCAATTACGAGACCATTACTCGACTATTCCGGGACTATGACAACCTGGTGGCTCGCTATGGCAAGGCGATCGCCGAGAACGACGGCCAAGCACCAGAACTCACCGACGACTGGATGAGCCTGTACTATTCCCAAATTGAAGACGAGATTGTCCCCTATCAACCCTTCGACTTCAGCACCCTAATTTCCCTGCTGCAACTGCCTCACCTGGATATTAATTCTGAGGTGGATAGCCGAAGCGGTGGCACCTTGAGCGAAGACGATTGGGAAGTTGCTCGACAGCGGATTGCGGTAGCCCAGAAGTGGCTGGATGACTATGCCGACGAGGAGGACAAGCTGGTTCTTTATGTGGACTCGATTCCTGACAAGGCGGAGGATCTAAAGCCGGAACAGGTGCAGTATTTACAGGCGCTGCTGGAGAATTTGCAGGGCGTTGATGCCTGGAATGGGGAAACGTTGCAAACTACGTTGTTCTCGACGGCGAAGCAGCTTGAGCTAAAAATGCCGATCGCCTTCCAATCGGTTTATCGTTCGTTCCTCAACAAGGACCGAGGACCTAAGGCAGGACCGCTGCTGTCCTATTTGAACGCTGAACTGGTGCGCGATCGCATCGAAGCCGTTATCGCCTTAAACTCAGCTCCAACGGCATAAAAACATCCCGGAGTAGTCACAAACACTGGAAACGTCGTAGGCAATCCTGCTTGCGGCGTTTTGTTTGGAATGTTGATCAAGCAAAGGGAAATTAAAAAGGTCGGCTAGCAGGCTTTGAAACTCGCTAGCCGACCTTTTCGTCGTTTTTTAACAATACCCCCAGGGGAATTCGAATCCCCGTCGCCTCCGTGAAAGGGAGGTGTCCTAGGCCTCTAGACGATGGGGGCGCATTGCCGAACCGCAGGGCGTTTCATGCGTTTCGTGAGAATTAATGTATCGAAGTTGTACAGGCATGTCAAGCTTCTACGGATGAATTTCTTGAATTGGGTGTTTATCTTGGGAAAGGGGCACTTTGAAAAAGATTAAACGGCGATCGCACAGGTAATTTTGGGAGTACGCAGCCATGTCAAACCGCAAGCGGCATAGAGTTCGAACAGCGTTGCGGCGTGGCATCGTTAGCAGCGTTCTAGGCATCGCGCTGGGATTTGCCTATGGAGCCGACGCGGGGGCGCCGCCTTCCCAGTCAGATTTGTTGTGGACGTTTACGGTGGACCAATGTGCGGACGATGCACTTGAGCCGGAAGTTCAGCAGGTTGGCGGACCAGAATCTAGCCCAGAGCAGGTTAGCACTGCAAAGGACTGCGATCGGAAAATTGAGCGTGCGGTTTACCAAACGCCGAACCTTGCAGGCGATGATTATTCGGGAGCTGGAGGGGCGATCGCCTACAAATTCTTCGAAAGCCCTTTCATGTTGGCGGGGATGTCCACTCCTTCAGAGACTCAATCAGAGCCTGAACTTGAAAATAGCGATGCCCCTGTCGAAGACGGTGCTAATACCAACGCCAACGTTGTGGAACAGAATGGGAGCATCACCGACGTTCAAATTCAGGCTTTGTCAGGCGATCGCACCATCCGATTCCAGTACAGCCGCTCTCAGAACTGCTGCGCTGATATTGAACTGATCCCCGAGCAGCGCCAGCAGGTATTAGAGGTGCGAGAACGCGACTTGGCTGAGTCAGGATGTCGCTGCCACTGTCCTTTCACGGCTGAGGGCGTCATCAATAATTTGGAGCCAGGGTCATACACGCTACGGGTGTTTACAAACCAGGGAAGCTGGCAGCGGCAGGGCTCCGAGGACGTATGGGTGGAGGACGAGATATTGCTGTTTTCTGGCGAAGTCATCTTGGATTAGAACGCGCTGGTAAAGGAGTAGGTGCTGGATATTCGGCAAACGGAGACGCCTGTGCACTCCAAACAAAGCCCCCAAGCGGCAACTTAGGGGCTTTGTTTACTGTCAGATCATCATCCGGAATATCGGCGCTCAGAATTGGCGCTTAATCTAGCTGCTCTTCACCGATATCGCTCAAGGGCTCAGGGGCGTGGTCAGGCTCGCGGACATTGGCAACCAGCTCCTGGATTTCCCGAGGCGGTGCCGGGGTAAAGCGCGAAACAATCAAAGTCGTGGTGAAGTTCAACACCATGCCGATGGTGCCGAATCCTTCAGCGGAGATGCCGAAGAACCAGGGCTCTGCTCCGCCGAACTTGATCATCACAATGTAAGCGGTGGTGGAAATTAGACCGACCAGCATGCCGGCGATCGCCCCTTCCCGATTGGTGCGCTTGTCGAAAATGCCGAGCACAATGGCGGGGAAGAAGCTGGCGGCGGCGAGACCGAAGGCCAGGGCAACCACCTGGGCAACGAAGCCGGGAGGATTGATGCCAAAGTAGCCCGCAACGACGATCGCCACGCCCACCATAAAGCGTCCCACCATCAGTCGCTGTCCCTCCGTTGCTGCCGGGTTGATCAGCCGATAGTACAGGTCATGGGCAACGGCGCTAGAGATAACCAGCAGCAGCCCAGAGGCGGTAGAAAGGGCAGCGGCGAGTCCACCGGCAGCCACCAAAGCGATCGCCCAGGGAGCCAGCTTAGCCACCTCTGGCGTAGCTAGGACGATAATGTCGCGGTCAATTTTGATTTCGTTGGTGTCGTCGTCAGGCGTGAGCTGAATTTTTCCGTCACCGTTTTTATCCTCAAAGCCCAACAACCCCGTTTTTTCCCACTGGGTTGCCCATCGTAAATCCTGCACTTCTTCAATGGTTTTATCGTGCAAACTATCGATGAGGTTATAGCGGGCAAAACTCGCTAGCGCAGGAGCAGAGGTGTATAGAATTGCGATAAACAATAACGCCCAACCGGCAGAATAACGCGCTCCTTTTACGTCGGGAACGGTGTAGAAACGGACGATAACGTGGGGCAATCCTGCAGTTCCCAACATCAGCGCCAAGGTGATCATCAAAACGTCAACTTTGGACTTATTAGCAAAAGCAGCAGTGTACTCTTGAAATCCTAAATCTACCTGAATTCCATTGAGTTGCTCTACGATATCGCTGAAGGTAAACCCTAGCTGGGGAATGGGGTTACCCGTTAAGGTTTGGGAAATGGCGATCGCCGGAATTAAATAGGCAACAATCAGCACGCAATACTGAACAACCTGAGTCCAAGTGATACCTTTCATGCCTCCTAAGATGGCGAAGAAAGCAACAATTACCATTCCAATTACAACCCCAGTGGAAATATCCACCTGGAGGAAGCGGCTAAACACAATACCCACGCCGCGCATTTGTCCCGCCACGTAGGTTAAGGAGACAAAAATTGCCGCGATCGCCGCAATTAGCCGGGCAAATTTGGAATAGTAGCGATCGCCCACAAAATCAGGCACTGTATACTTTCCAAACTTACGCAGATAGGGCGCCAGCAGCAGCGCCAAAAGCACATAGCCACCAGTCCAACCCATTAGGTAAATGGATCCGTCATAGCCGAGGAATGAAATTAAACCAGCCATGGAAATAAACGACGCCGCCGACATCCAATCCGCCGCGGTCGCCGCCCCATTTGCCAGTGCAGGCACCCCTTGATCGGCAACAAAAAAGCCTTTTGTATCTTTAACGCGCGATCGCCAACCAATGTAGAGGTAGGTGATGAAGGAAATAATGACTAGGATAGTTGTCCAAACTTCAACGGTCATAAAGTCACACCTGAACGCTAGGATTTATGAATATTTTGTGATGCTTTAAAGAGCTAGTTGGTGTCGGTTGAACTGGAGTCCGTATCGATATTTTTGACGCTGTCTTTGAAGCGACGGTCCAATTTATCCATTTGGAATGCGTAGACAAATATCAAGATGACAAATGTGTAAATTGATCCCTGCTGAGCCATCCAAAATCCTAAGGGAACTCCGCCTAGCTGAATTTGGTTGAGCGCTTCAACAAAGAGGATGCTGCACCCAATGGAAACGAAAGCCCAAATTAATAGCAAATTGCGGATTAGGGCAATATTGGCTCGCCAGTAGGCAGACGATTTAGCGCGATATTCAGAACGACTTTCAGAACGGTTCATAGGCGGTGTGGACAAGTGGTGGACAAGTACCCTAAAACTGCAATTCCTTTTGAATGACAAGGGCGAAATAACAGGAGTTTGGCTCAAGCGTCTGGGCGATCGCCTATTTCGTTGCAAAGCTATACCGTTACACCTGATACCGTTCCTCTTTTACCAAGCACCTTCAATCGACAACATCACCTGTAAAATTGCTTAGGTTCTGATTGCGTTGGACGAATGCCCCGGCTCGGATGTTGTTCGACATCGCAGGACTTGCGAAGAGATAAGGAGAGATTGACGTACTGTGAACTTCCAAGATGCGATCGCCGCGCTCCATAAGTTTTGGGGAGACCAAGGCTGTTTAATTGCTCAGCCCTACGACACGGAAAAGGGCGCAGGCACCAAAAATCCCCATACGTTTCTGCGGGCGCTGGGGCCAGAACCATGGTCGGTTGCATACGTAGAGCCCTGCCGTCGTCCGTCTGATGGACGCTACGGAGAGAACCCCAACCGCTATCAGCACTATTACCAGTATCAAGTGCTGATCAAGCCGTCGCCGGACACTATCCAAGACATGTATCTGGACTCCTTGCGGGCGCTAACTATCAATCCCGATGACCACGACATTCGCTTTGTGGAGGACAACTGGGAAGACGCGTCGGTGGGCGCCTGGGGCGTGGGCTGGGAAGTGTGGCTGGATGGCATGGAAGTCACCCAGTTCACCTATTTCCAGCAATGTGGCGGGCTGGACTGTAATCCGGTGGCGATCGAGATTACCTACGGCTTGGAACGATTAGCGATGTATTTGCAGGGGGTGGATGCGATCGCTGATATCCAATGGAATGATTCGCTGACCTACGGTGATGTACACCTACAGGGCGAGATTGAGCAGTGCGCCTATAACTTCGAGGCGTCAAATCCCGATATGCTCTTCTCCCTATTCGAGCTGTACGAGAAAGAAGCCATCAGCCTGGTGGAAAAGGAGCTGGTGTTACCGGCGCTGGATTACGTGCTGAAGTGTTCCCATATGTTCAATATGTTGGATGCGCGAGGTTCGATTTCGGTAATGGAGCGGACTCGATATATCGGTCGCATCCGTGGCTTGGCGAAAAAGGTGGCGCAACAGTACGTGAAGAAGCGCGAAGAGTTGGGCTTTCCCCTGCTGCGATCGCCCCAGGCCGCCAAGGTCGAAGCACTAGCGTCGGTTTAGCTTAGCTGGGGACTCACTGTGAAACTTGTGAAGGAAATTTTTCGACAGGCGATCGCCGCCATCCTGGGCATCGCCCTAGGGGCCAGTCTGCTGTGGCTAATTTTGTATTGGACCGTCGGCGCTTTCACCTACGCCAACATGGCTCAGGGCTACTGATTGGCGGGCTTAGCTCGGGGTTATTAACTTACGTCCACCAATTCAAAGAAACATCTATTCCTTTAATTTGGCTTAGCCAAGCAGTCTCGAAAAACCTGTTCAAGATGCACTATTAGGAGAAGCGCAATTGCCAGCGGCGGCCGTCAAGACTTGTTCGCACTGGTGGAAGCGCTTTCCCAATAGCTAGAGATATAGACAGACAAATGCGATTACTGCACACGATGCTTAGAGTGGGCGACCTGGAGCGCTCTATTGGTTTTTATTGCGACGTGTTGGGGATGAAGCTGCTGCGGAGGAAGGATTATCCCGGCGGCAAATTTACCCTTGCCTTTGTGGGCTACGGTGATGAGTCTGACAGTTCCGTTATTGAGCTGACCCACAACTGGGGCGTTGAGTCCTATGACTTGGGCGACGCCTACGGTCATATCGCGTTGGGCGTCGATGACATCTACGGCACCTGTGATGCGATCGCTGCCCAGGGCTGCAATATTTCTCGAGCACCGGGACCAATGAAGCATGGAAAAACCGTAATTGCCTTCGTTGAAGATCCCGACGGGTACAAAGTCGAGCTGATTGAAATGCGCGATCGCAACTAAACCGCTCAATCTTGGGGATACGCTTCACCTACATCTCTTGAAGCGTAGGTGGAGCATAGGATTTACAATACCTAAAGTTGTCGCGAGCATGCTGTTGCCCTGACCGCCTTAGGTCGCATTCATAACCTAGAGTGATGGCATGAATGACAGTTATGTAACGATGTGTTCGGTAAACACATCAATCGCGGTTAACTTTTGTAAATCAAATTTGTTACGCTAGCTGTAGAGCAACTCCACTGCCAATTTGGACTGCTGTCGATCACGCTCAAATTCGTGCTTATGTTTAGCGGCGCAATTATGTTTCCGAATAGCTCTCCGGAGTGGGGCAAGCAGCTCATTAATACTGTGGCTACCGAGGCTTTGCGGCGCATGTTCTCGGCTAGTGATTCTTTGAGTGTTGATGTGCGGTGCCAGTCTCCAGCACAGTTGCTGCA
>JBCCTE010000074.1:0-9095 GCA_039198915.1 Cyanobacteria bacterium P01_D01_bin.73
GCGCTGGAGCCAAATAGGTCAGCTACGCCTTGCTCACCGAAGATGGTGTCATCACCAGCGTCTCCAGAAAGAACAGCGTTGCCTCGGCTAATTAGGACGTCGTTGCCTTGACCACCGTTCTGGGTATCGCCAGGACCGCGGCTTAGAAGGGAGTCATCACCCTGGTTACCGAACAGTTGGTTTTCTCCAACAGTGGCACCTGCAAGGGTGTCGCGGCCACCATTAGCAATGATGATTACTGGTTCTACGCCAGTTCCTGCTAAGAAATTAGGAAAATTGTTATCAACAATAGTTATGGTCACTTAGTTCCACTCCTCTACGATTTGCTGTAGCTGTCGTCAGCCCTGGTTTGGGGGGCAAACGGAATTTTCTTGACAATTCAGCGCTTGTTTAACTCCGAAAGCTCGCCGGTTTGGACTTTTTTAGACCTTATACAGCCAGCGCAAGTCTACCCCAGATGAACTCTCAATGTCTAGTTATGTCAACCGTGACGGAATGCCCACGGAAAGGGTTCCTTACGATTTTCTTACCGTCCTACCTAAACTGATTAGGCTGACTAAACTAAATAATCAGAAGATTTAGGAAATCTCGTTGCTATTTGGTTTAGTTAACCCAATCCTTTCATATGGCAGAGGCGGTGCCCGATTTGACGTCATCTAGGATACAAGGTTCCCAGAAGATGTTTAGAAATTAGGCAATATCTAAAAAACATAGCAGATCTTTTTTCATGGCTGGGGCGATCGCTCGGAGATTTTCGAAGTTTGATGGGATAGAGGCGGGATAGAAACAATGGCGGCGGATCGAAAGGTTTTATTGCAGGAGCCGGAACGGCTAAAGGCGCGGCTGGCGGAAATCCCCAAGGAGCCGGGGATCTATTTCATGCGCGATCGCCAGGACCACATCCTATATATAGGTAAATCAAAACATTTACGGACGCGGGTGCGGTCCTATTTCCGTCCGTTCCAAAGTCAGGCGGGGCGGGCTCCAATGGAGCAGTTGCATAGTCCGCGTATTGAGTTGATGGTGCGCCAGGTGGCGGCGATTGAATTTATCGTCACCGATACGGAGGCGGAGGCGCTGGCGCTGGAGGCGAATGCGATTAAACAGCATCAGCCCCATTTCAATGTGCTGCTGAAGGATGACAAGAAGTATCCCTATCTCTGCATTACCTGGTCTGATAAATATCCGCGGATGTTTATTACCCGGAAGCGGCGGTTGGGAGGTTCTCGCGATCGCTATTACGGTCCCTACACCGATGCTTACTCTTTGCGAAGCACCCTGCGGCTAGTAAAGCGATTATTTCCACTGCGGCAGCGACGGCGACCGTTACACAAGGATCGGCCGTGTTTGAACTATGACATTGGGCGATGTCCGGGGGTTTGTCAGGATTTGATCACGCCGGAGCAGTATCGATCAACGCTAAATCGGGTGGCGATGATTTTTCAGGGGCGTACCGATGAGCTGTTGGTTGAGCTGGAGCGGCAGATGACGGCGGCGGCGGAAGAGCTGAATTTTGAGCTGGCGGCTCAGTTGCGCGATCGCATCAGGGGACTTCACCATTTGGGCGAGAACAAAAAAGTCTCTTTGCCAGATGATCGGGTGTCGCGAGATGCGATCGCTCTGGCGGCAGATAATGAGCGGGCGTGTGTGCAGCTATTTCAGGTGCGGGCGGGACGGCTGACGGGACGGCTGGGGTTTGTGGCGCAAATGCCGGGGGCGAAAGACACACCAAAGTCTGCTGAACCTATCGATGCTGCTGCGCTGTTGGCAAAGTCGAAGACTGCTGCCCAAGATGACGGAGTTTACAAAACTGGGGCGAAGGAGGCAAATACGATTGTCCCGGCTCAGTTGTCCACCTATAAGACGGGTAAGGCGAACAGCCGGGTTAGGGATTCTGGTGAGGGTAGTTACTCCGTTGAAAAGTCGCCGGGACAGGGACCAGTGGCGGAAGCATCGGCGGAAGGGGGGGCTGTTGCAAGTTCGCAGGAGGGTGCTACCGTTGCGGCGATCGCGGTAGATGAAACCCTCTTGGGATCGGTAATCCAGCGGGCGGTGGAGGAGCACTATTCCACGGTGGACCCGGTGGAGATTCCGGCGGAAGTTGTGGTGCAGTATCCGCTGCCGGATCAGGAGTGGTTGCAGGATTGGCTGAGTCGGCGGCGGGGGCGCAAGGTTTCGGTGATGGTGCCCCAGCGGCAGACTAAGGCGGAGTTTGTACAGATGGTGGAGCGCAACGCGGAGTTTGAGCTGAAGCGGTTGCAGCGGTTGGCAGATCGCGATCGCTCAGCACTTCAAGATCTAACGGAAATTTTGGACCTGCCCGACCAGCCACGATGGATTGAGTGCTACGACATTTCCCATATTCAGGGATCTGATGCGGTGGCGTCGCGGGTGGTGTTTGTGGACGGGGTGCCGGCGAAGCAGCATTATCGCCGCTATAAAATTCGCAATCCCAAGGTGACGGCGGGGCATTCGGACGATTTCGCCAGTATGGCGGAGGTAATCCAGCGGCGGTTTAAGTCGGGGCAGCTGCGACCGGTGGCCAATGTGGCGATGGATGTGTTGCACGGGGGCGATGGTGCGGGGGGGCGGCGATCGAGTCGGGGAAGTGCGGCGGGGCAGGATTGGCCGGACTTGGTGGTGATTGACGGGGGTAAAGGGCAGTTGTCGGCGGTGATGACGGTGCTGGGCAAGATGGAAATTGCTGACGATTTAAAGGTGATTAGCCTGGCGAAGAGGGAGGAGGAGATTTTTCTGCCCGGTGAGTCGAAGTCGTTAAAAACAGACCGCGAACAGCCAGGAGTCCAGCTTTTACGACGGCTGCGGGATGAAGCCCACCGGTTTGCCGTTAGCTTCCATCGCCAAAAGCGCACGGAACGAATGCGGCGATCGCATCTGGATGCTATTCCCGGCTTGGGACACCGTCGTCAAAAAGATTTGCTCGCCCACTTCCGCTCGGTGGACTATATCCGCGAGGCGACAACGAAGCAGCTTTGCGAAGTAGACGGCATCGGTCCCAAGATGGCGAAGCAAATTTACGAGTATTTCCATCCATCCAATACGGATGATGCCGAATAGCAAAATAGTTTGATGGGTGGTTCTACTGGGAGAGTTCCAAAAAATGCCCTAATAAATAGAGCGAACCGCAGAGGATTACCGGGCGATCGCCACCGCGAAGAAAGGCATGGTCTAACCCCTCAGCGAGAGTTTCAAAGCTCTGAGCCTCTTCCAGGTCAGGACGGATGTTTTTTCCCAGTTCCAAAAGCTCAAGAGGATCAACACCTGCGTGGCTGGGAACAGGAACAGTGAGGAGGCGATCGCCCGGCTGCAAGATCGTTTGAAGCACCCGACGATAATCTTTAGTCGTTAGGATTCCCACAACCCAAGTGACGCTGCCCCCTTCGCGCACAGATTGATCAACATATTGGCTAAGAAACTCGGCGGCGGCGGGATTATGGGCCCCATCTATTAATGTGCGTTGATTTTTCCACTGGCTCCACTGCAAACGCCCCGCCCAGCTCGCCTTGCCCATTCCTGTCACGATCGCGTCGTCGGAAATTTTCCAGTCTTGATCTCGCAGGCGCTGCAATAGGGCGATCGCCACCGCCGAATTTGCGAGCTGCATTTCCCCCGCCAGCGCCAATGGGTAAGTAATGCCGTTGGATTGAGCGTAGGGCTTTCCGTTTTTCTTCGCGGGGACGGCGGCAGATACTTCAGTTAAGCTTGCTTGGGTTTTCTGGGCGATCGCTCGAGTCACCGCCAGCGCTTCATCGGGCAACGGTCCTACTACGGCGGGGCAGTTGGGCTTAAAAATACCGGCTTTTTCTCCAGCGATTTTCCCAAGAGTGTCCCCCAGTGCCTGTTGATGGTCGAGGCTGATGGACACTACCGCTGTGGCTGCGGGGCGATCGCACACATTCGTCGCATCGAGTCGCCCCCCCAATCCCACTTCCATCACCGCAATCTCAACGCCCGATCCGGCAAAATGCCACCATGCGGCCGCCGTAACAATTTCGTAGAGCGTTGGAATTCCGGCGGTGGGATCCTCGAAGTCTTTGGGTAGGGCTTTCGCTGCGTCCAGGACTGTGTCGATCGCCGCCAGTAATTTTTCTGGGGTTATGGGCGATCGCCCCACCTGCACCCGCTCCGTCCAATGGACCAAATGAGGCGAGGTGTAACACCCCACTCGATAGCCTGCCTCTGTCAGCACCGATGTTAAATAGGCACACACCGATCCTTTGCCGTTAGTTCCCGCAATATGCACCATCGGCATCTTATTTTGGGGATTATCCAACGCTGCCAATAATCGCTTCATCCGATCCAAGCCCAGATGAATGCCCGATGGTTTAAACGGAGCAAGACGGTCTTGGATTTTTTGGTGGAGTTGGCGATCGCTGGCGGAAGACATGGGCAAGAAATAGGAAATCGGACAATAAACAACAAATAGCAAACCGGCATCCGAGGCTTAAAAACACTCAGATGCCGGTTTTGATTAGCGAGCTTAAAGGGGAAGCGTTATAAATTAGCCTTTGGTTGCAGCAGCAACTTCAGCCGCAAAATCGCTCTCTTCCTTCTCAATGCCGTCGCCCACACCAAAGCGCACAAACTCGGTTACGGTTGCGCCCTTTTCCTTAAGCATTTCGCCGACGGACTGGGAGGGATTCATCACAAAGGGCTGGCCGGTCAAGGAAATTTCGCCGGTAAACTTCTTCATTCGACCGGTGACCATTTTCTCAGCAATTTCAGGAGGCTTGCCGGACTGCACTGCGATGTCGATTTGGATTTGCTTTTCCTTCGCAACCACTTCCTCGGAAACATCCTCGGGGTTTAGAAACTCAGGGCTGGATGCCGCAACGTGCATGGACACATTCTTAAGAGTCTCGTCATCGCTTGCACTGCCGACAACAATGACGCCAATTTTACCGCTGTGAATATAGGTGCCTAGCTTATCGCCAGAGAAGTGGGCGACGCGTCGAATGCCAACGTTTTCACCAATTTTGATAACCAGCTCAGAGCGAGTCGCTTCAAACTTTTCCTTCAGAGCGTCGGTGGCAAGCTGCTCTGCAAAGGCTGCGTCCAGGGCGTCATTTGCGAAGCCCAAGAAATTTTTGTCCTTAGCTACGAAGTCAGTTTCGCAGTTGACTTCTAGGATGGTGGCTTTACCGCCTTCAGACTTGATTAGGATGGCACCTTCTGCGGCTACGCGGGATGCTTTTTTAGCTGCTTTCGCAACGCCGCGCTTCCGGAGGTCTTCAATGGCTGCTTCGATATCACCATCAGCGCTGACCAGGGCCTTTTTGCATTCCATCATGCCTGCGCCAGTGCGTTCGCGCAGTTCTTTTACTAAGGCAGCAGTAATGGCCATGACTCTTAAATGGATACCTCCAGACTTGTGCAAATCTCAGCATAGCGCCATTGGGGTCATTTGCATCCTGAGTTTGGCGGTTTGGGAGGCGGTAGAAATCCCGCGACGGGGATCGATTCTTCCCTCCAATACTTTAGTGGTGCAGAACAGTTTCCAACAGCGGGCAGGCGGCGAAGCTCATTAGTCCCCAGCACCAAAGGGTGGAAGCAAGGCGGAGTCGCAGAGATTTTGGGGCGGCTTGCGTGGGGTGTTGAGTTTGCTGAATTAGGGATTGGATACGGCGGTTCAGGCGATCGCCCGCCAATTCCGAAGCGTTGCTCATGGTGGCCGTCATCGCCGTCGCCGACTCCTGCGGAAACCTAACCATCAGTAGCAGTGCCTCAGCAACATCCAGAGGATCAGTGGTTTGGGCGGCATGGTGATCGGCGTGGATTTCTCGCAGTAGCAACAGTTCCTGCCATAGTTCGCCCGACCCCGGCAGCCAGCTAACTAGGCGGTGCAGCCAACTCAGCCAAAAGAATGTAAAGGTATCGCGTCGGCTAGCGTGGGCTCCTTCGTGGGCGAGCACCGCTTTAACTTGCGCAGGGGAAAGATGATCGAGAAAACCTTGGCTGACCACTAGGTGCGATCGCCAAAAACCCACTTGAGCAGCGTAGGGAGTCGGCTGGTCAATAAGCCGCGCCGCCTGTCCCTGCACTTTCACCGTCGGTAGCTGGACGATGGCATCAACGGACTGCTGACCTTGGCGCCAGGCGATCGCCAGTTGAGTCACCGCCCAGGCTAATCCGGCGATCGCCAGTATTGATCCCAGCGTGCCTACGGAGCAGCCCCACATCGTGCCAGCATGCCCCATCAACAACACCGCGATCCAGCTATTCAATAGCCACAAGGGCGGGAGCGCCAACGCCACCAGCGCCCACCACCATTGCTGGTACCAACGGATGGATAATTCGCCGGACTGTTTTGATCGTTGATAGCGATGATGCCATTGCCAACGCAGAATTAGGGCAGAGGCTGCGATCGCCAACACTAAATAGGTATGGATCATGCCTATCCCCGTCGCTGCCGTAGCTGTTTAAGCTGTCTGATTTGGTCCGCCAGCGACTCAATTCGGTCCAGGCTCGCAGCATCCAACTCATCAGCAAACGCAGCAACTACATCAGGGTTGCTAATCGCCATAAAGCGATCTAAGTGCTCGTAAGCCTGTAACGCCTTCGCTCGTCCTCGCGATACCGTCACCTGCCAGTAACTAACGCGTCCCTGCCGCTGTCGCTGAACCCATCCCTTTTGCTCAAGCCGCTTCAGTACCGTCAATACTGATGCCTGGGTTAACTCACGGCTGGGGTCGTCCAAAATTTGATCCAATACATCGCGAGCCGTTGCGCTAGCTCTAGCCCAAAGGATATCGATAATCTCTTCTTCAAGGGTTCCCAAGGACAACCGCACTGGGTCTGGAAAAAATTCGGGCATAGTGCAGAGTGACGTTAACAGGTTTGCCGAAAGCCCTGGCAAAGTGCCAGGTTACTAGATGCGCGATGGGTGTTTGACGTAATGCAATGGACGTAGTCGTCTATGCTTTTTGACTAGCCACGGCTTAAATTATGCCATTTCCCATAGCCTACACGCAGCCTGAAAAAGGGTTCGATGCGCCCAGTGCAGCGAGTGCTCACAAAAACGACCAATTTTTTGCCTAGTTCTTTAAATTATCTTTGAATTCTTTTGATCAACTTTAGTTCATCATAGGAAGAGAGTAGTTGGGGAGTCTTGCGCATTGCAATACTCCTTTTTTTTGTCAAATCTCGAACAAGATGTATAGTGCCGCCACATTTCTCCAAGTCAAGACTTGATTAGGAGCACCTCGAAATAGAGCTTCGAATGCGTGATGTTGATGTGTGCTTATTAAAACGCGCCCATTCAAGTTGGGTAACACTTGCGAGGCGTGGGGGCTGGACTCAAGAATTTGGCTCAGGTTTAGGTATCGACAATGGCTGACCGTTTTGCTCTGGGGTAATGGATAGCAAAAAGGGCGCAGCGATCGCTCCCCAATCACCGGGCGTAGGATAAGTGCTGGCTTTTTCTGTCCCGTGAACTACTGCCAAGGCTTCTGTGGCGATCGCCCCCGGTGCAACCGTAACCGCTGCCATCCCCTCCGGTAATTCCAGCGCCAAACACTGGGTCAATCCCTCCACACCCCACTTGCTGGCACAAAACGGACCGGCGTTGGCTGCCCCTTTCCGTCCCCATTTGGCACTGATGTTTACGATTACGCCCTGCCGTCGCTCCACCATTGCGGGGACGAAAGCGCGGATTGTTGCGGCAATTCCTCCCAGGTTGACGGCGATCGCTCGCTCGAAATCTCCGGCGGGCACCGTCCACAGGGGAGCGAGGGGCGGGATAAAACCAGCGTTATTGATTAGTAAATCCGGTGGACCGCTTGCTAGAACCGATGTTGCCCAACTTTGCACCTGTTCTTCGTTGGTTAAATTGACGGCAGCAAACGAATGAGGGATTGGATGCTGCTGTTGAAGGTTGCCAATTTGCTCCGTCCGAATATCGCAACCGTGAACCGTGTGTCCCAGAGCGATAAATTCCTCGGCAAGGGCGCGACCTAACCCCTGGGCAACCCCCGTAATTACTATTTGCTTCGCCATAAGCTGACTAGATATTTAGTGAGCAAGTTTTTGGGATTTGAATAGGGCGGCAAAAAACTGTAGGTAAAATTCGCCGTAGCCGTGATTTGAAAATTGAATTTGGGGCGCAATTTCCCCGTGCAGCTCCGGCAAATCCGCCATGGGCAAAGCGGGTCGATAATGATGCTCCACATGCCAGCAGTTGCCGTTGGTAAACCAGTAGGCGAAGGCGCTGGGCGTAATGGTGCGGGTGTTGACCATCATGTCGGTAGAGGTGGTGTCGCATCCCCAGTGTTCCGGCAGTTCCACGAGCGCATGGATGGGGTTGGCGAAGATTAGGGGGATTAGCCAAAGCTGAATGAGCAAGCCGGATTTTAGAACAATCGACAGGGCGATCGCCCCCACCAGCAGCCCTGCCATTACGCAATAGCCACGCATAATCTGCCGCACCGCTGATCGCGCCGCTGTCTTGCCCGCATTACCCATACGCTCCCGGATGCGATCGCGGTTCCCCACCAGGGCGTAGGCCATATTCTTCACCACGCCGATATAGTGGCTCACCATGGATAGGTGCAGCAAAAAGCTGACGGGTGCTCCCAATTGCCCAAAATCGTAGGAAAAAGATTCCTCATCGTCGGGCGTTCCCACGGCGCGGTGGTGGTAGCAGTGGGTCACGCGATACCGACTAAACTCCACCAGCATCGGCAGCCCCAACAAAAAGCCGATGCCATCCCCCCACCGTTTCCCAAAGTGGCGCTGATGAATCATTTCGTGCTCCAGCTCCACCCCATGGGCAAACATCGCCCCCAACACAAACTGCGGTATCAGCTTCAGGTGCCACGGCAGCAGGAGGGTTGCAACAACAGCGGCAGTTCCAATGCCCCAATAGAGTCCCAGCTTTTTCAAAAAATCAGCAGCGGGCTTTGTCAGAGTCATAGTCGGCTCCTCCAAATAATATTTCGTTCGGCAAAGTCAGTGAGAGGTTAAGAAAACTGAGGCAGAAACGGGCGAAAAATTCTCAAGCACGGGCGGGCAGTTAAAACACCCGCAACACCGGGCTGTACTTTGGTCCGTACTTTTCCAATGCGGGCTCTAAATAC
>JBCCTE010000075.1:0-9079 GCA_039198915.1 Cyanobacteria bacterium P01_D01_bin.73
GATACACTCCCGGAAAAGACTCCCACAACTGCCTCGCCGTATGCTCACTGCGGTCCCCTAGGGCAAATCCCACCACCTCACGGGTGTCCCGGTCCATCGCCAGCCACACCCATTGCTTCTGCGGTTTGCTACCCACAAATGACCACAGCTCATCCATCTCTACGGTCAATTGACCTTTTTTTTCGGTGACACCGACAAATCCTCGGGCACGCTCTCCAGCTTCTGGTTCACGTAGGTTTGGAGCCACCGTTGGGAAACCCCAGTGACCCGAGCAATGCCCGCTAGGGACAAGCGCTCCAACAGAAGTTTATCCACCAGTTCCCGAGTGGAGGCTGCTACTGGTTGCCGAGTGGGATTATCAACAAACTGGCGTCCGCAGTCACGACAGCGATACCGCTGTTTGCCGTAGTGAGTGCGTCCATATTTCATGGTGCTTTTGGACTGACAACGAGGGCAGGTCATAGGAATGAGAGAACGTGCGGCTTCTCTCCATCCAACCATCATCACCATTACGTCGCAGTACTACCTTCAAAGTTAATATAAAGGCTAAAAATCCCAATAAATTTCTGATATTTAGCCCGTATCTAAGGACGTTCAAGAATAGGCTAAAATTAAAAGCTCCGGCACAAATTAATTGATAGGTTTCTGATACGCCTTACCGGAAACATTGAAATTTATCGGAAGAGATAAACCACCTAACTTGATCAATGCATCGCGGTTCTACTAATCATTTTTTATAAATTACTGTAGTTGAATAAAATCGGTGAAAATTCCATTACTCCAGTCCTTGCCAAGGATAAATTTAACGATTCGCCAGCGCATTGTCTCTGGCTATCTAGCCATGCTGGGCGTCATCGCCGCTGGGTCAGCGATCGGCTGGAGTGTTGGTACTCACTATCAGGAACAGGCGCGGAAAGTCCACCTGGAAGCCACGAAGGAAAGACAGTTCCTAGAGGATCTGCACGTTGCAATTTTGTCTGTTCAGCCCGGTAAAAAGCTCCTGCCAATATTGGAGGAGCTAAGGCGGTTTCGCCAGGAAAGTCAGAGTCTTTCAGCTCGGCTACTTTCTGTCATGGCACGATTGGAACGCCGTAATAGGCAAGACAATAAAGGTGCTGTCGAGCCATTGGAAAATGGTGATGTTGAGCGTGATAATAGTGTTGTCAACCAATTTCTGAACCGATATAAAAAAACAGTTTCTGAGTTTGAGAAACTGTCTTACGAAAGGCTGGGGAAAGTAAAGATTCTTTTGGGTACTCCCAACGGGACAGAAGAGTCCCGGAACGAAGTCCTTGAGTTAATTAAGAGTCAAGAGTTTACCAACTACATAAATTTTTCTGATCGGCTTTTTGAGTGGAAGCTTCGGGTGCGAAAAAACTAAGAGAAAACCGTTGAGGGTTTAGGTAAGACTGAGTCTATGCGAATTGATTTGATCGTTCGCCAGGAAGGGAGCTAGATGTTGAGTTTACTGTTCGTATTCCTTGCCAGTCGGTGATTGATCGCCCCAGTAATTTAATCAATACTCCTAACACTAGCCGTGCAGAAGCTGAGCCTGCAGAAGTGGTAAGGCTAGAGAGCATTCCTGCTGAGGTAAGGCTAAAGTCTGGATGATTTGTGCATCTAATCTTTAGCAATTTTGTCATTCCATTCGCGAAAGCTAAGTCACTTAGTTTCAATTTAAATTGATATTTACTGGGCGCAAAGCGGGAACTCTAGCGGTATCGTTTGCACGGTGAATACTATGAGCGAATCTTTGTCGATTCAGCCCACGTCGCCCCGGCTGCCTCAAAGCATTTCTGTCCTGACCGCGATCGCTGTTACCACCTCAATCACGCTTTGGATCGTCCTGTGGGCATTGGCGGCGGTTGCACTTGCGCCAATTCAAGAAACATTCATTGCTCTCGGCGCTAGATTGCCTTCAATCACTGAGTGGGTATTACAATTCCACGCTTGGATGTTACTTCGGCTCGGTGCTATCTGGAGTGGTCTTTTCTACTACGGAGCACGAAGGCACTGGATTTCTCAGCGTCAGACAAAACTGCTTTTAATTGGAACAATCATTTTGACCTGGGGCTTAGGCATCGCCGTTTTTTTGGCGGCCATTATTCCCAACTTCTTTATGTTGTTTGAAGAAATTGGATAGAAGCAGATCCACGAAACCAGTCGCCAAAAGTTAGCACACGCCTTCTTCCAGCCATTCACTGGTACGAGGCAACTGAGCCGCGATCGCCCCATCTTCCAAGTTGCTAATCAGAGCCTGCAAGTCGTCAATATTATCCACATCCACCCAAGGTTCCAGAGTCAACGCCGTACGCTGGTGGGTTTGCAGTTTCGCCAGGGTATCGTCGCAAACGGTCTCGGTACTCCACGCCATCTCTTGAAATACGGCGGGTTCGTAATTTTCCCGATTGAAGCCAATGGCGCAGTAGCCCCCGTCGGTGCTGGGGATGATGCTGCAATCGTGGGTACGCAGCCCTTCTAGCAGTTGGGTTAGGCGATCCAGCGGTAAGTCGGGACTGTCGGTGCCCACCGCGATCGCCCGTTCCGCTCCGTTAGCAAAGGCCGCTGTAAATGCCTGGTGCAGGCGATCGCCCAAGTCACCGTCCGATTGGGGATAAAGCTGCTGTGCAATATCCGCGCCCCACTGACTCAACCCCAGCCATTGGGCGATCATGTCTTTCTTCTCAGGGGGACTGTACATGACTCGCAACGTTGCTGGGGTGGAGTCGCAGAAGCTTTTTAGGCGATCACACCAGTCCAGAACAAAGCAGCGATATAGCTCGGCGGCTTCTTTAAATCCAATAGACGCCGCCAATCTAGTTTTCACTTTCCCAGGGGTGGGCGCTTTGAGGAAAAGGAGAATGCAATCCATTATTTGGCAGTTTCCAGCGCCTTTAGCAGCGCATCGCCCATTGCCTGGCAACCCACTTGAGTCATGCCTTCTGCCATGATGTCGCCGGTGCGGTAGCCCTGATCCAGTACCGAATTGACCGCCACTTCGATGCGATCGCTCACCTCCGGCAGCTCCAATCCATAGCGACACATCATCGCCGCGCTCAAAACCTGCGCCAGTGGATTTGCCTTATCCTGTCCGGCAATATCGGGAGCCGAACCGTGCACCGGCTCAAACACACCCGGCTGTCCCGGCTCACCTAAGCTTGCCGACGGCAACATGCCGATACTGCCCGTCAGCATTGCCGCCACGTCAGACAAAACATCACCGAACAGGTTGCCGGTGACGATGGTGTCGAATTGCTTCGGAGCCCGCACCAACTGCATTGCCGCGTTGTCCACGTACAGGTGGGACAGTTCCACATCGGCGTAATCCTTGCCCAGGGTGGTTAGGCGATCGCGCCACAGCCGAGACACCGCCAGCACATTTGCCTTATCCACCGAGCACAGACGACTTTGTCGCTGCTGCGCCGTTTTGAAAGCAACCTTGGCGATGCGATCGATCTCATCCTCGCCATAAACCATGGTGCTAACGCCGCGTCGTGCACCGGATTCTGTCTCAAAAATTCCCGACGGCTCACCGAAGTAAATGCCGCCCGTCAGCTCCCGGACCACCATAATATCGACGCCTTCTACTACCTCCCGTTGCAGGGTGGACGCGTCGATTAGCTGGGGCAAAATCTGCGCTGGACGCAAGTTGGCAAACAGCCCCAAACCAGCTCGCAACCCTAACAAGCCCCGCTCCGGGCGAATCTCGCTAGGCAGCGTATCCCACTTATATCCCCCGATCGCCGCCAACATCACCGCATCACAATCGCGGCAGGCATCCAAGGTTTCTTCCGGCAGCGGTCCACCAGTCGCATCAATCGCCGCCCCACCAATCAGCGCCTCCTTAAACTCAAACGCCACATCCAACTGCTGTCCCACGGCTTTCAGGACTGCCACCGCCACACCGGTAATTTCAGGACCAATGCCATCACCGGGCAACAGCGTAATGCGATAGGTGCGAGTCATAGGGCGTCGTCTTTAGTCTCTTAGGTCGTTTTTGCTTTTTTGCTCGTCAGTCAGGATGTCGCGGGATTGATTAGTCAAGCCAGTTTCTAAATTGGCGTGGGAAAAATCTCCGGACAGTTCTCCGCCGCCACGGGAGTTCCCATCATACGACGCAGTGCGATTGGGGCGATCGCCCATACCGATTTCAAAACCGGCCCCAATTTCCAATTTCCCACCAACGGAATTACGCGGGTTTGCCGTCGTTCTCGAAGCCCCAAATCCGACCGATCCGCATTGTTAACCATTTACGAGTCCGTCGCACCAGGGCGATCGCGATACTACGAACAAGAGCAAAACATTCGCTCTTCACTCGTCTCGCCTCTAAGCACAAGCTCCTCCGACATCTACCATGACCTATCAAATCAGCACCACTCCTCTCCCTCCCACCAACCGCTCCCTCTTCAGCCAAGGTTGGGTCCGAGTTTGTCTAGCACTCACCCTAATCAGCGCCCAGCCCCTAATCGCCCAACACCTCCGCACCAGCTCCCCCTCTAGCCCTCTATCCAACTCCACTTCCCAGACTTCCTTCGAACTTTCCAAGGCTGAAATTCCCGACTTCCAAAGTGAAGCGATCGCAACAGAGCAGCGGGCAGTGATTCCCCCCGATCGCGGCGCACCGGACCACACCGTCGGCTCCGGCTCTCGCTAAGTTAGCGCTTCAGAAGTTAACGCCCCAAAAGTTAGCGCCTCAAATCCGCAGACTCTGCCCACTACTCTCAGACATCCACCGGCACTCGCACGGCTTCCGTCGGCTCCGAGTCCCCATCCAGTTGGTCGTCATCTTCAAGGTCATCCTGACCCGACGACTGACTGGATTGCGCTAGATAAATTCCTCCCAGAACCACCGCAAACCCAACCCAGGTGCTGGAGGTTAGCGCCTCCGCAAAAATCACCCACGCAAGAATTGAACTTAGAATCGGCTCCAGCAGCAAAAACAGCGCTACAAAGCTGGACGAAAATTGTTCCATTGAATCGGCAACTAATCGCTGTCCCACGCCCTCACCAATAATGCCGAGCCCACAAACCGCCAAAAATGGCACCAGGCTGCTGGGGAATAGCTGAGGTTCCGTTGCCAAAGTCAGCGGGAGCAGCAGCACACTACCTACGGCACAGCGCCATAGCAAAACCGTTGTGGCGGAAAATCGCTGCCGCAGCTTCTCTGCGATTAGAAAGTAACTGCCCAAAAATGCTGCCGATAGCAGCGCATACAGGTCACCAATCAGCAGTCCATCGGCACTTTGTAAATCCTCTAGACCCAGGGCGATCGCCCCAGCCAGCGCAATTCCCATGCCCAGCAAAAACCGGCGATCGAACTGCTTCCGAAACAATAGCCAACTGCCCAAGCTGGTGAAAATTGGCGTCAAGTTATTAAGCAACATCGATTTAGCAACGGTGGTGTATTGCAGGGACATTGCCCACAGCAATAGGGACGTTACCGACACAAAGCCCGCGCCAATTAGCAAAAGGTACTGAGTCTTTGTGGGTCCGTCTGTGCTGGGGGCGTCGTCCAAATCCAGGGTCGCCGCAGAGAGTTGGCTACTGATCCAGCGTCCGCCGCCGAAGCACACCAGAAAAATCAACATCCGGTTGAGAACCGTTGCATTAGCTCCTAGCTCCGTTTCCGCCAGGCGAATAAAAATCGGCGCAAAGGCAATGGATATTAGAGCAATGCAAAGAGAAATAAAAGCACCGGTTTTTGAAGATTCAGCCGGGCTGTCGGGCAAAGTATTGGAAGAATCCGGGGAGGTCACAGGTCAACCAGCCTGAAGCTGGAGGGTTCGGCGAAGTGGGCGTTGAAGTACAAGACTGTCATGAGTCTTGGATCTAACCACAATTGCTGTGTCCAGCGCTACAGCAGTCATGTATTCCTTACATACAGTCAGTGCTTGTTGATTAGCGGAATACACAGTTAGCGAATGAACCTACACAAAGACAAGGGGCTTATTTTTTAGTGGCTCAAAGGCGATCGCATCAAACCTATATAAGCTAGCTGGTCGCCCCGCTCCTCGCGATGCTTTATGACCGGTATCTAACAGAAACCCTAGCTTTAAGAGACGAGTTCGAAAGTTGGAATAATCGGAGAAATTCTGCCCTAAAACCGTCTCGTAAAATTGATAAAGATCATTCAGCGTAAATTTTTGCGGTAACACTTCAAAGGCGATTGGGCTGTATTCCAGCTTATTTTTCAACCGCATATAGCCGTAGTTAATAATCTCCCGATGATCAAACGCTAACTCCGGCAGTTGCCCCACCTCATGCCAAGCAATTTTCTTTGCCCCCTTCTTCGCACCCTCCGCAATAAACTGCGCTTCGCTGTGGGAAACCAGGGCAAAGTAACTGACTGATAGGTAGCGATCACCAAAACTTTCCGGCGCTTCTCGAGGATCTCGCCCCGGTCCGCCAAAGCTATAAAGCTGCTCTAGATATAAATTCTGCACCTGCACTTTTTCTGACAGGCTGCGGTGGGCAGCATCTTCTAAAGATTCGCCGTTGCGTACTAGGGTTCCTGGTAGGCTCCAGCGATCGCTAAAAGGTGGTTCCTGTCGCAAAATCAGCAAAATCAACAGCCGATTCTGTTCAATATCAACCGAAAAAATAACGTTATCAACACCCACTTTAAAATCCGCAAGTTGGGCTGAATGTTGCAGCGAAACAACGTTACTTTCTAGGTCGCGTTTTGGCATAGATACAAACTTTCCCGTTGGATATAGGTGGCAACGCTGGGGGGAAGTGCTGACGAGTCGCCATCATTACGATAGACCGTTGACGACACCGCCAGTCCCGTTAAGTCCGCCACCGTTACCGTTGCCCCCAGCTCTCGTAAAGGCGCTAGTTTATCGGCGGTAATGTCGTAGCCTGGACGCGGAATAATCAGCAAATCCACCAGCTGGAATAGCTCGGTTACCTCGTACCACCGAGGCAATTGGTCGATTAAGTCAGACCCGGTAGTTAGGGTGATTTTGGTGTCTGGCCAGCGATCGCGCGCTCGGTCCACCGTCACCCGTGTAAACCGATGACTGAGGTCGGAATACACCGCAATATTGTCCCCGCGCGGCAGGTCCCGAATCGCCGCCGACAACATCGCCATTCGGTGACGCAACGGCGTGCCGTGATCCTTAAACGGATTATCCGCCGCCCAAGCCGCCACCTGATCATACTGTTCCCCTAACCAGCCCAAAATTTGCTGATGCCCCACCGTCGGCGGATCAGCGCTGGTTCCAAATAAAGCAAGGGTGGTCATTGTGGGCGATCGGTGTGGTGAGTTAATGACGCAAATTAAGCGAAAGCCCCCCTTATCAAGGGGGGTTGGGGGATCCTCAGAAATTTGAAGTGATCGCAGAAGACTAGAACAACGCTCAGCACCTTGAGGATACCCCCACGGTCCCCCCATAACAAGGGGGGTGGACGGCGGCTTTGAGATTTATAGTTAACGAGAGCGACGGGTTTGGTCCGTTAACTGTAGCAGCGGCTCCGATAATTTTGCCGTCAACGGCTCCGGTTGCTCAGCGCGACGGGCAGACTTTGGTAGCGTCTTAATCTGACGTCGCCCAAATGCCGCGATCTCTTCCAACTTCTGCACTGGATAGCAGCGATCGCCCCCCTCCATCACTTTTACTAGCAACGGCTTCTCTCCCGCTTCCGGCGATTCTGTAGCTAATCCAAGGGAGTCGCCCAGCCAATTGCCATCCTCATCCCAACGGCGAAAAATCTGCTTTGCTCCTGGATAAGTCACCTTACCATCGGCCTCCTTCATCACAGGCACCCCGTCCAACTCCACCAGCTTATACACTCCATTCACCGGCTTCCCCGTCACCAACTTCGTACCAATCCCATAGCCGTCGATCGCCGCTCCAGCTTTCCGCAGCCGAGCAATCTCCGCCCCATCCAAGTCCCCACTGGCGAAGATTTTTGCTTCTGGCAGTCGCGATCGCACCGCCTTCGACAACGCCACCAAGTCCCCCGAATCCAGCCGAACCCCCGGCACCGTCATCCGACCCGCCGCCACCTCTGCCGCCAACGTATCCACCGCGGCGATCGTATCGAAGGTATCCACCAACAACGGCGCACCAGGGAATGCTCGATGGAAGGCTTGAAATGCACCCAATTCACTGCCTCGTTGACTTGCGATCGCCATTACCAGCGCGTGAGCCATCGTCCCCTTCGGCGATTGCCCCAACTGCTGCGCCGCCAAGACGTTGGACGTGCCGTTAAATCCTGAGGCGATCGCCCCCCGCGCTGCCCACACCGATGCCTGGGGACCAAACGCTCGCCGCGTCCCAAACTCCAGCAACATCGCCTCCGACCCCGCCACATCCCGCATCGTAGCCGCCCGTGATGCAATCAACGTTTGATAATTCAGCGTCGTCAGCAGATAGGTCTCCACCCACTGCGCCTGCCACAGGGGAGCCTCAATACGCAAAATCGGCTCATTCGCCAAAATCGGTGTTCCCTCCGGTACCGCCCATACCGTTCCCGCAAACAGCGACTTGCCTGGGGCGATCGCCTCCCAAAAACTCGCCGGAGCCCCCTCAAAAATCCCCGTCTCCCGCAGCCACTGCACCTGATCCTCCGTCAATCGCAGCACCGCCAAGTACTGCAAAACCTGTTCCAAACCCATCGCCACCAAATAGCCAAACCCATCGGGCAAGCGCCGCGCAAACACCTCAAACTTTGCCGTCTTCTCCGCCAGCTCCTCTGCCCAGTAGCAAGCCCCCATGGTCAGCTGATACAGATCTGTCAGTAAAGCGCGATCGCCCGCCGACACCGTCAACTCTGAACCTCGCCCCATTTCCTGAGCCATCACAACCACCAATTCATCACCAACAAATCAATTATGGTAAAAATTACCATAATTGTCGTCCCCTTTCACTGAACCGCCTTGAGACTGCTCATTAATCATGGCTAGAATGGCGATATGCCAAGTAAGACAGAGGGCTAAGTGCCATGGTTGCGCCCACCGATGCCAAGCTCCGCTGGACCAGTGCGGATCTAGAGTCGTTTGCGGATAACCGCGATCGCGACGAAATTATAGACGGAGACCAGTACGTTAATCGCGCCCCCCCAATGAAACAAC
>JBCCTE010000076.1:0-9063 GCA_039198915.1 Cyanobacteria bacterium P01_D01_bin.73
CCCCCCCTGACGTACCGCACAGTTAGTTACAGAAGTGATGAGGGAGAGACACGGTGAATAGCATTAGCGTCGCACGTATTGGGGCGATCGCCAGCAACGTCGTCCGGGAACAATGGCGTGCCAAAGTGTCCTATTTTCTCGCTGCCTACGGACTGGTGCTGGTTCTTGCCCTAGCGCTGCTGCCGGAAATTGCTGCGGGCAACACCGCTGGCAAAATTCTGCTGGATCTCAGCCTTGCGGGGGCCAGCTTAATGGGGCTTGCCGTCGCAGTATTCACCGGCACCCGAATTCTGGATCGTGAAATCGAGCGCCGCACCATCCTGCTGTCTATCGCCAAACCCCTCAGCCGCACTGAATTTATTCTGGGCAAACACCTGGGGCTATCCATCGTTTTGATGGGCGTTGCACTGGCGGCAACGGTGATGGGAATTTTGGTGCTGCTACCCATTGGGCAGGTCGTGACGGACTGGGGAGCCATTGGGATGACCACGCTGTTTGCCATGGTGGAGCTGGTGTTGATTGCGGCGATCGCCCTACTCTTCAGCGCCATCACCAACGGCATCCTCGCCTCCGGCTTAACCCTCGCGGTTTACCTAATGGGCCACCTCAGCCAGGACCTGCTCACCATCGGCGTCCAGCTAGACAGCCCCTGGCTCCAGCGACTAACAGAAATCTTGTACATCGTCCTTCCGGACTTGGAGCGGTTGAACCTGAAAAATTTAGCGGTTTATGGCATTCTTCCCGACGGTGGCACCTTGGCATTTGATGCCCTCTACGGCATCTGCTACACCGCCATTGTTCTCTGCCTAACCACGTTCATCTTCGCGCGGCGAGAGTTTTAAGGCGAAGCATCAGGGCGCAGAGTCAGGTTGCGTAGACAACATCGTCTGGATTGTCATCAAAAAAGAAGCTGGCGTTAGCGAACCTTTCAAGAGGGGTTCAACACACCAGCTCAGGGGATTGGTTCAGAAAATGAAACCTATCCTCTACTAAGCCGGCAATAGCACCATCAATCTTTGGTACTGTCGCCAGCTTAAATACTGCTGCTAAATACCGCTGAAACTCACTCATAGCAAGGATTTTGAGAAGGAGGAGCGATCGCAATACCATCGATTGCACTCCCAATCTCCGGGGCTCAAAAAAGCTGCCAAAATCCCCATGGCAGACCGACCCCAGCGCTTTTTGTAGTAACGCTCACGGCTCGCCTTGCTTTAATTGTATTAACCCTAAAAATCTCGACTCCCAAATCCTTCAGCCTTTTCTCTTTGTGACCTATGGGCAATGAGCCAAACCAGACCTTCGATTGCATCGTAATCGGTGCCGGTCCCGGTGGTAGTGCCGCCGCGATCGCCCTAGCCCAGCAAAATCGGCAAGTCTTGCTACTGGAGAAAGATTCCTGGCCTCGCGATCGTCCCTGTGGCGGCGGCGTTGCTCCAGCAGCAGGTCATTACTTCAACTTTGACCTATCGCCGGCGATTAACAACACACTGACCCAGCTCCAGCTTAGTTGGAAATTCGGCGACACCATCGACGTGGACGTACAAACCGCCGAGCCGCTGTGGTCCGTAGACCGGCGGGTTTTCGATGATTTTCTAGTGCAACAGGCGATCGCCCAAGGCGTGACCTTCCAAGCCAACTGTCCCGCCACCAATGCCCAGTACAGCGGCGATCGCTGGACCATTGCCACCCCCAACGCCACCTACTCCGCGCCCTACCTAATCGGAGCCGACGGACCCAACGGTCCCAGCGCCCGATGGTTACAGCTAGAGCCCCCCACCTCCCACCTGGGAGCTGTACTGGTGACCAACGGCACCGTTGGAGCCCGCGCCTACTTTGAATTCGGCGCCCTCAATAACGGCTTTGTCTGGGCACTGCCAAAGGGTAAGCAAACCTGGCTGTGCGCCTCCACCGTCCGCGGCAAAGACGTCAAAGAAGCCAAGCTCCAGCAGACACTCAAAGCCTTTGCCAAGCACCTTGGCGTCACCCCCACATCGCACTTTCAAACCATGCCCCTGCGCCTTTGGGATGGCGATCGCCCCCTCCACGGAAACCACGGTCTCTTAGTGGGCGATGCCGCCGGAGTATCAGACCCCTTTAGCGGTGAGGGGGTTCGCCAGGCCATCTTTACCGGCTCAGAGGCTGCTAAAACTATTGATAGTGCCTTGAAGGGAAATGCCGAGGCGATCGCTGAATACAGCAAAACCATCGCCCAGGAACTCGGTAGCGACCTTGCATGGGCTCAGCGGCTCACCAGCCTGTTTCACCGATTTCCAAAGCTTGCCTACAAAATCGGGACTCGACGCCCATCCGTCAAAACCTACATCGGTAAAATGATGTGTGGAGACATGAGCTATAGCTATGTTGCTCAGCGGGCAATTCGTCGCATCTCAGCGAGCTTAGGCAACCTGATTCCAGGATTTGGCAAATCCTAAGTTTCGAATGACTCTGCCATCAGAACAAACTTGATTGTCTCTAACCGGGCACCTCACACAATGTTCGCAATTTCTAAATTTGTTCCCCTTCGATTAGTACTTAAAAAACAGCCTGAAATTTGCCCATAAAACACTTAACTTGAGAAGATGTAGCAAACGATGTAAATAGCAAAACTTCCTCAACATTCAAATGGGCTGAACGATGCCACTAGAGGCTAACGGTAAAGCCGATTCCAACGAGGAATGCAACAAACGCCCACTTTTTAATCAGTCATCTAACCCCTCTCGCCCGACCTCTCCCTCCTCTCAGTCTGTCAATCTCGCGCGCTTCCCTGCTTTCAATCCCTCTTGTTCTGGTTTGTCTGCCATTAAAAAAACTAGCGACTTGGTCAATGTCAGTGATTCCCGCGTTGGCGATATCTTGTAGAGTCAAAGCGTTCCCCATGCAGATGCCGACACTGCTTCCCATTGAAGAATGCCTTCAGAAACCGGTCTGCGCTGAAGTGCTTCTAACCCCATCTAATTAGTCCCACTACGCATCCCAGTTCCACTGCGCATCCAAATCACCACAAATCCAAAGATTTTTAACTCTTTGCCGTTGCCTCGGAATCGATTAACCATCGACCGCTCGCTGCCACAACCTCAGTTCGTTACCACTCCCCGCACTTTCCAGGGTTATGGAATTGTTTAATCTGGACACATTTTCGGTCACATCCAATTCCAAGCGAAATGCTTCTTCAACGCCTTCACTAGAGGGTGAGGAGGAGACCTATACGGTTCTTGCGGTTGATGATACGCCATCCAATCTCCACCTAATCAAGCGCATTTTGCGCCGGCAACCCAGGTTGTCCCTAATCACGGCAAATAACGGCCATGCGGCTTTAGATGAGGTGCAAAAACAGTCCGTCGATTTGATTTTGATGGATATGATGATGCCTGGGATGGACGGGGTTGAAACCTGCAAGGAAATTCGCAAGCTTGAGGCTTACGAGCATATTCCAATTATCTTTATGACGGCGCTGGATGATACGTCGTCTAAAGTGCAGGGGCTGGCGGTAGCCATGGATTATTTGGTGAAGCCCTTTGATGCGGATGAGTTTCTGGCGCGGATTTATTTGCATTTGCGGCTGCTGAGTTTGACGCGACAGCTACAGGTGCGCAATCAGCAGCTACAGCAGGAAATTCAGGAGCGTGAGCTGGCGGAGACTCAGCTTCAGCGTCGTAATCGTCGCTTGGTTTTGTTGAATGACATTGTGGACGATATTCGCTCAACGTTGGAGCCGGAGCAAATTCTGGCGGTGGCGGCGACGAAGATTGGTCAGGCTTTAGAGGCGGATTATTGCTGTATCTATACGCTTCGGGGTGATGATGGCGTCTTGGAGCTGGAGGCGGAGTATTTGGAGGCTTCCTTGAGGGGGGGAAAGGAGGTAGGGACGGGTGGGGACGGCGGTGGAGATGAGGAGGGTACGGTGCCTGGGGAGGCTAATGCGGGTGAGGAGGGTGAGATGGCTGGCGGCGCGGAGGTGGACGGTGGCGCGGAAGGAGAGCGATCGCTGGATAGTGATCCCAGTGAGTTGGCAGAATCTTCGGGAGCAGAAGGTAATACCTCGGAGCCTTCAGCGTCGGTAGTCCCAGCGGCAAATTTAGTGTTGGGTATTGGCAATCGCATTGACTGCAATACGCCGTGGATGCAAGATCGGCTAAATCAGGATTCGGTGTTGGCTATTACTAACCGGCCCAGGCTGGAGGGGGCGGAGGAAAACGAGGGGACTGTTATCCCAATTCCACTGCCATTACAGGCATTTTTGGCTTGCCGGGCATCCTACCGCGATCGCCCTAACGGTCTGGTGTTGGCTGGACACTACCGGACGCCTCGAGTTTGGAATGATGATGACCGGGATTTGCTGGGCAATGTGGCAGCTCAGTTGGGGGTTGCGCTGAATCAGGCTTATTTGCTGAAGCAGGAGCGCCACAATAGCGAGCAGCTTAAGCAGCGCAATGTGGATTTATCCCAGCAGGAGGCGAAACTGCGATCGCTCAACGCCCAGCTGAAGCAGTGGGCAACGCGCGACTCGTTGACACTGCTGTCTAATCGCCGAGCCTTTGACGATGAGCTGGTGCGATTGTGGGGTATGTCCCAAACGCCAAATCCGCAAATTGGTTTGCTGATGTGCGATGTGGACTACTTCAAGAAGTACAACGATAACTATGGTCATCCGGCGGGGGATGAATGTCTGCGACGGGTGGCGGGCGTGCTTCAGCGATCGCTGCTGCGAGGCAATGATTTTGTTGCCCGTTACGGGGGCGAGGAGTTTGTTGTTGTGCTGCCGGGGACGGATCGAGAAGGGGCGATCGCCGTTGCCCAGCGAATTTTAGAGCTTCTTGCCCAGGAGCAAATTCCCCACGAATATTCTGAGCTTGGCGACTACTTAACCCTAAGCATCGGCATCGCCTGTATGGTGCCGGAGCCAAACCGTAATGAGCCTCAGACCCTACTCGATACCGCTGACCAAGCCCTTTATAACGCTAAATCTCAGGGACGTAATCGCTTTTGTGCCGCTGAGCAATAAGGTGAAATCAGCCGATCGCGCGTGCCCAAAAAAAGTTCAGTGCCCAGAAAAATAAAAAACAAAGCCGCCGAACTCAAATAGAGCTTGGCGGCTTTTGTAAGCGCTTTCACTGAGTCTCCCCAAGTGAAAAACCGTTAGATTTACCCTCGGAAGTCACGTGGCAAAAGCGTCAGGCACTGCGTGCGCTTAGCGCAAACCCAATTAGTACAAACCACGAACTGGCGTGGGTGCGGAGAAGGTCCGCTGGGGAGGTGCGGAGAAGCTACGCTGGCGAACGGTCACCTGACCACAGCGCAGGGCGGAGACGGGAACGGAACGGCTCACAAACTGGGAGCAAACCGCTTGGCCGGATGCGTTGTAAACAACTTGACCGTTTAGCAGTTCGCCGTCGCCGTTGTAGATGTTGATTTCGTTACCGGTTAGGTCGCGAGTGATTGCCGGGCCAGAAGCCATGCACTCACGGATTTCTTCCGCCCAAGCGGTCACCTTAGCGGTGCAGTTGCGGTGGAAGGCATCAGCATCGGACAGATCGATACGGTTGTCGCTATTGCAGTCACCAAAAGTACCCATCTGGTAGCGATCGGTAATGGGGGTGTCGGTGCTGATGCTGCTGTTGCGCACAACAGACGTTTCGATGGGGAATTCAAAGCTACGGCGTAGGGCAGCTCCTTTAGGATCGGTTACGACGCGGAGCTTCTCACCGTCGTACACGGTGCCGTAGATAACTTCTTGAGCAAGGGTCTGCTCGTGGTAGTCCACTTCAATGTGGGGGTGGTGACCATCAGCGAAGGCGGGAAGTTGTAGTCCGGCAACGGCGATGGATGCAATGCCTAGGGCAATTTTGGCTTTCATAAAATTATTTCCAGTAGTCTTCGTTCACTCCTAGTGTCTGACCCTCTAGCTGGGATCCGAGTTATTGGAATTCGAATCACAAACGCTGAAAGTTAGGATCAGACTAGCTCTGGCACTAGGCAAGATTGGTCCTAAGTTAACAAATTTTCTCCGCTCACTCTACAGATTCTTCTCGGACTTCTGACTTTGATACGTTTTGCTAGGCTCTGTTGCATTCTGACGTGGCGTTTGTGGTGATTCGCGGTGGTGTGGATGGCTGATGGGTGACTGACTAGGGCTGGAGGAACTGCGATCGCCCGCCCCTGGTAAAATCTAGCCTTGGAACGTTGGGAAGACACCACCGGAGATGAAATGGGCACGGCGATCGCAAATACCGATACTTCCCGGCGAGAGTCCCTGCGAAATGTATTTGCCCAGAAGGCGATTGCGGAGATTCCAAAAATTTTGACCTTGGGCGATCGCAATCCCCACAGCCCCACCTACGGCTGCTTCGACCGCAACTATTGGCAGTACAAGATTATTGACTTCCCCAGCGGCATGAGCCAGGAGTTTGTGTGGCCGCTGGCGCTGGCGTATTCCTTGGACTGCCCCGACAATCCGTATTTCCAGGAGCCGAAACTAAAAACCTGGGCGGCGGCGGGCATTCGCTACGCCATGGAAAGCTCCCACCCCGATGGCTCCTGCGACGATTACTTTCCCTTTGAGCGGGCGGGCGGCGCGGCGGCGTTTTCCCTACTGGCGTTTATCGAAACCTACGAGCTGCTGGGGCTGAAGGAGTTGGAGCTGCTGGAGTTTATGGGGCGGCGGGCGGATTGGCTGGCGCACCACGAGGAAAGCGGGCGGCTGACAAACCACCAGGCGCTAATTGTGTTGGCGCTGGAGCGGCTTGGGCAGTTGACGGGCAGCGGACGCTGGGACGGGGCAAAGGCAAAGCGGCTGGAAACGGTGCTGTCCTGGCAGGATTCAGAGGGCTGGTTCCAGGAGTACGAGGGCTGCGACCCTGGCTATCACACCTTGACCGTGTCCTGCCTGGCGCGGATTTACGCGATTGGGCTGGATCAGGAGAATGCGGACCCTCGGGTGAAGGATGCCCTCGTAAAAGCGGTGGATTTGGCGGCGTTGTTTGTGCATCCCGATGGCTCCTTCGGCGGCGAATACACCAGCCGCAATACCTATAATTTCTTTCCCCACGGTTTCGAGCTGGTGGGGCGATGGTATCCTCCAGCATTGGCGATTAATGACCAAATTGCGGCGGGGCTCTTGGGCGATCGCGGTGCTTGCTACAGCGATGACCATATTGTGGGGCATCACGTGTGGAATTACCTGTTAACTTGGCAGGATTTTGTTGGCGATCGCCCCCCTGTTCCTAAGCCAAAAGCGGGTCGAGTTTGGCTGCCTAATGGACGGATTTTAGTGGATAAACGATGGTCGCGATCGCGCGGAAAGAAGGAGCTAGTAACCCTGATTGTTGCACTAAATAAAGGGGGAGTTTTTAAAGTTTTTCGGGGAGATACTCTTATCGCATCAGACACCCAGTTTTCTCTGCTAGTGGGCGATAAACAATCCAAGAAAACCAAAAACGCCGTGGGTCATTTAGTAGATCAATACGATGTAACGGTGGACGATAATACGGTGGGAATTCAGGGGAAATTAGGCTGGGCAAAACAAACTCAAATGACCAGCGCTAAGCTGATTATTCTACGAATTGTGATGGGCGTATTTGGGCGATTCTTCCCCAATTTAATTCGCAGTTTACTACAGAAAATATTGATTGTAGGGAAACAAGAGAGCCCCTTCCGCTTTGCTCGCCGTTTTACTTGGGAACAGGAACAATGGCGGGTTACTGATGATTTACAGGGAGACGATTGGGGAGCGGTGAAAGCAATTGAGCTGGGGGTGGATGCGACTTCGATTTATGTGGTGATGAGCCGTACCTTCCAGCGGGGGCAACTACAAAAATCTTGGGATTTGGGCGATCGCCTGAAAAAGCTGTCTCCAAAAGAGCCCCTACATATTGAACGCTATTTCTAAATCTTTTCAAGCCTATTTAGCCCACCATGAAGCGCATTATTTCGATTATTGTTAGCGCCATTATTTTGGTGGTGATTTACACTCGCATTGATTTTGCAGGACTGATTGACGTTTTTAAAAACTGCGACCCATTATGGATGGCAATTAGCCTAGGAATGGTGGTGCCGCTAACCCTGTCTACTTCCTGGCGTTTGCAACAGCTAATGCCGCGAGAATATGCCCACCTATTAAGTTTTGGAGAGGCGAACAAACTAATCCTGGCGGCGAGCGTTTTAAATATGGTTTTGCCGTCAAAGATGGGCGATATTGCCAAGGCGTATTTTATGCGCGATCGCGGTCATTTAGACGGCAGCCTGGCGGTGTCTTTAGTCGTTTTTGAAAAAGCCTGCGACCTACTTTCACTGTTGCTCTGGTGCGTCTTTGGGCTGTTGCTATTTCCCGAAAAAGATTGGTTGTTTTGGGTGATGACGGTAGCGATCGCCGGTGGATTAATTATTGGCGGGTTGCTATTGGGATGGTCCACCTTTGCTCGATTTTTCTTCCGAATGCTGCGGAAAATTGCGCCGGGGAAAATGAAGCAGAAATTGCAGCGCATGGATACCAGTTGGCAGGCAATGCATGATTATTTCTGGAGCGATCGCCAACAGCTCGCAAAAATCACCCTTACGTCTATTGGCATTTGGTTTTTACATCTGCTGCAAATCTGGTTCTTTATCCTTGCCCTAAAAGCCTGGACCCCATTCCTCGCCAACCTCGCCCTGTCCCCCCTCGCCATCCTCGCTGGATTATTGCCCCTAACCTTTGCCGGAGTGGGCACTCGCGATGCCGCCCTAATTGCGTTTTATGCCCCCTATTTCCCCGCCGCAACTGGTGCCGCGCTGGGGCTGTTGTGTACGTCGCGATATCTAATGCCGGCGATCGGAGGATTGCCCTTTTTGCAGGAATATTTATCCACCCTGCGCCAAAATCAAACCTATCAAGCTAAGTGATTGGCTTCAATATTTCCCAGTCATCCTAGATTCCCTGTCTTAGTGCTATTGCTATTCAATGGAAATCACCACTGAAAAACTAGCACAAATTTTTCTATTTTCATCCCTTAGCCAAGAGAATCTCGAGTCTCTACGCGGTTATGTGCGCACGAGGAAATATCTGCGTAAGGAAATTATTTTTCATGAGGG
>JBCCTE010000077.1:0-9027 GCA_039198915.1 Cyanobacteria bacterium P01_D01_bin.73
GCTTGATAGCCCCTCTGAAAGCACGCTCCCTCTATTACCAAAAAAGGTGGACTGGTCCAAGGTAACGTCGCTTTCTACACTCCAAATGCCGCTCCCTAGATCGGCGAAGTTATTCCAAAAATTTACTTTGGCACCATTAATTGAAGACTCTCTGCCGTATATGCCACCTCCCTCTCTTTGGGCTGCATTTAATGCAAATATGGTGTTGCTCAAGTTAACAGAAGTGTCGCTGGCGTAAATTCCTGCTCCCTTCCGAGCTCTGTTTTCTATTATCGAAAGGTTGTCCGCATTCAGCGTTTTCTGAGGATCCCAAGCTTCTACGAAAATCGCCCCTCCTTCGTTGCCTTCATTCGCATAAAAAGCGACATTTTGCAGAGCCGCATTTACATCCTCAGCGTGGAGACCTCCACCAGATGCGGCGCTGTTGCCCTTAATGGTGGAATTCAGAATCTGTAAGCTGTCACCGTAGCCGAAGGAACCAAAGCGATCACCCTTCGCATGAATACCTCCTCCAGCGCCGAAACGATTACCCGAAACAACTGAATTCTTGAGAGTTAGATTTACTCCCTTACTAAAAATTCCAGAACCGCGGTTATCCGAAATGGTTGCATTTTCTACCGACAGAGTGCTTTCAGTACGGAATCTAGAGTAAGAGTTTGGGTGAAACTCACTTTGGATTCCCCCGCCATCCTCTCCATAATTGCCCGAGATAATGGCATTTCTAATGGTGCTCAAACCGCCAACCAGATGGACCCCACCACCTAAATCCTGAATGCCGTTCTCCCGAATAACGGCATTTGTTAAATTACTACTGCTATTGACAGAATATATTCCTCCACCTTCATTATTCTGAACAGAAATATTGTCTAGTTGTAGCGTAGCGTAGAGGCTATTAAGACCGATTCCTTCGTTGTTAAAAATGCTGGAATTTGAAAGAGTCAATTTAGTCTCTTCATCACTTTCTCCACCAACAACTATTCCGTCAGACGAACCTCCAAAAATTGCAACGTTGTTCAGCGAAGCAGTGTTGCCAAAAATAGTAATCGCAGCAAGATCTCCTCCTCGGGGTGAATCGTTGGAAGAAACCAATACGTTATCCAACAGCAAGGAACTATCGTTCGACAATAAGCCTGTTCCCGTCAGCCCTCCTCTTCCTCCCCGCTCCAGTTTGTTGCTGGAAAGCGTGGAGTCTTTTAACTCTAGTGTTCCGCCCTCCGTGTATATGCCACCAGAGTTATACTCACCAGAATTTTGGATGATGCTACTGTTCCGAACCTCCAGGGTACTGTCTTTACTGGCGATTCCTCCTCCTTTACCTCGCGCTAAGTTTTCTACTATTGCAGAACTGATAAGGGTCACGGTGCTGCTATCACTAAAAATGCCAGCACCACCCCCATACGAGGCATTGTTTGAAACGGTTGTATCAATAAGCGTTAGTTGACTGTATCGGCTAGCAATGCCTCCACCGTTAATCTCTCTGAAAATGTTTTGATTTCGATTGTTGGTAATGTCTACGTCAATGAGAGTTGTTTCACCACCGTCACTAATAAGGGCGCTCTGCTTAGAAACGCCTGAGATGGTGACATCCTTTGCCTGCAACTTTCCCCTACTGTTAACAACGGAGCCACCTACTACGGAGACTCCTTCTAAGGCCAGCCTGGAGTCACGCAAAACATTAAAGACTGCATCTATATCTGATGCTCTGTCTTCCACTTGAACGGTGGTGCTTTCTTCCCCAGCTCCGATGATCGCGATCGCCTTATCAAAAATATCGAGGTCGCCGGAACCATTGAAATCTTCATCAGCCCCCTCAATGGTGAGGAGGTAATTCCCGGCAGACAGGACGATGGTGTCGCTCGTTTGCGCTTGGCTGATGGCTTCTCGAAGGGATAGCAGACCATCGCCAGCATCAATTACGTCATCAAACGTGGTGACTGTCAGAATTGCCATTGGATTTTTGGAGGTGAGTGGGATAGGAGCAGAGTGGCCAAGTGCACGAAAATGGACTTAAACGTGATCAATTCTGCACTCTTTCTCAGAGATTGTAATCTACGGATCGTGGATTTGGATACTCACATTGGAAAAGCACAGCAGTAGATCACTACCGATGATTTCTATGAAAAATCGATAAAATTCAATTAGCCAACTTACCGTAAGCAGGATGGGAAATGATTTCGACGGGGGTGGAAGGAGATGATTTTGCCTGATTACCCCAACGGTAAAATTGCAGCGTCTTTTGCACAGGGGTTTGGAGATAAGACCGTGGAAGCAATCAAACTGGCGGGATATCTCGATTCCTCGGCGAGAGTTGCACATTGCGACGTGTGCTCCAGATAGGCGATCGCCTCTCCTCTCTCTAGAGCCTCTCCGCGATCACGACAGAATCCAAGATTTTTTGTGAGAAAGTATTTTTCTTTCACAACGGCCAAGGCTCTAGATAGACGAGATAAGTGGCTTAGGCGATGCGATCGCGACGACAATAAATCGAACTTAAGGGGGAGATAGTGCCATCGTTATAGGCGGAGATAAAGTCTGTCTGTTTGCCAATTTCTAGGCTGCCGCGATCGCCATCTAAAACAATCGCTTTTGCTGGATTTAGGATGGATAGTCGCATCGCCTCGTACGAAGGGTGTGCCGTTTTTGGACGACTAAAAACTTGGCTTGAAGCAGGCTTTGGAATGCAATATCCAGTAACTAGTCCTGGTAGTTTTAGTGTCGACGCTTATTGCGAAAGCATGCGGATTTCAAGCTAAAAAAGTCTTTTTAAAAGGGCTGTTAGAACGAGGATTTTTGTCAAAGTTACGAGCATACTTGAGAATATTAGTCATTACCAATTTGAGCCGCCAGTGTAATGACCACCTTCAACATTGCTCTCTCCACGGATGCAATTCCAAAGATGCTTGAGGCATCACAGCAGCAGTTGGGTGGGCAATGGCAAATCAACAAAGACGAACTGTGCTGGGATATCGAGCAGCCCTTTGGTCTTTGGCAAAACCGATGCATTCCCGTTAGAGAAGGAATTTATTTGGGGTTTATCCGGGCGGAACTACGACAGGATGTGTCCTTTGTTGAGGAGCTTGCTCAGCTTTCAAACTGGGCGATTCGGTTTTGTCTCGCTGGGCAATCGGTGCAGCGGTTGGAGGGCGAGAATTTAGAGATAGTTAGCCGTCCTGGCATGAATATGATTGGCTTTGCTTCAGGTCAAATCCAGGCGACAACAACCTATGCGGCCAATCAAGTTGTGGAGATTTTAAATGTTGGGATTGCACCAGAGCAATTTAAGGATCTGGTGCCACCGGAGCTGGCGGAAATGGATTTTGGGCAAACGATCGCCCGCGATCGCCCCGACTCTAAGCTGCTAGTTACGGTAAATCAAACGACACCAGCGATGCTAACGGTATTGCAGCAAATTATGAGCTGTCCCCACGAGGGGCAACTGAAGCTGTTGTATATGGAAAGCAAGGCTCTTGAGCTAATTGTGATGAAGCTGGCTCAGGTTCAGGAGTCTGCTGCGATTCCACAGTTTAAGTATCAGATTAAGGCTGATGATATCGAGCGTCTCCATCGAGCCCGAGAAATCTTGATTCAGAATTTAGCCCATCCCCCATCCCTTAAGACCCTGGCGCAGCAAACGGAGATGAATGATTTCAAACTCAAGCGTGGGTTCCGTCAGATGTTTGGCACAACGGTTTTTGGATATTTGCATCAGTGTCGAATGGAAAAGGCGCAGATGATTTTGGAGCGAGGAAACTACTCCATAGCCCAGGTGGCGCAGAAGGTGGGATACGCAAGCCCAAGCCAATTTTCCGCAGCATTTAAACGGCGTTTTGGCGTAACGCCTCGTTCCTATAAAGGCTACTGTGGCTAGGACGCGATCCAGTTCAACGCCTGCGAGCGATGCCTGCAATCTTGAGAAAATCCGTTTCGGGCACGAAAAAATCCGTTTTGGGATAATTCTCTGGCTCGCTACTTCCTATAGTTCTCCACAACAGGATCTGTTGATTAATCAGTGTTGTGGAGTGTTGCCATGAGTGGGTTTCGAACCAGTGCGGTGATGGCGTTGGCTAGTGCAATCGCGGGATTGCTGGCATTAGAAAACGGGGCGGCCAAAGCCAATCCCACGGTGGAAACACCATCGGGCTCAGATACACCTTCAATGGTGGCGCAGGAGTCTGAAGTGGAAACCAAAAACGATGCGGAGGAGCAAACTGGAGATGCCGATGCATTGCGCATTAACGTCACGGGAGAGGAAGACGCTTATTTTGTACCCAACGCAGGAGCAGCCACTCGTACTGATACACCAATCATTGAAACTCCAGCGTCAGTGCAGGTGATTCCACGACAGATCCTTGATGACCAGCAGGTGACTCAACTGGACGAGGCGCTGCGCAATGTCAGTGGCGTGGTAGTGGATTCCACTGAGGGCTCAGGATTTCAGTACAGCATTCGCGGTTTTCAAGGGGCGCGGGTGCTGCGGGATGGCTTTAGCGTTTCCGGATCTGATGCCGTATCAAACAACGGATTTTTGACGCTGCCGGAGGTGGCCAATCTGGAGCGCATCGAGGTGCTTAAGGGACCGGCTTCTATTCTTTATGGTGAAATTCAGCCCGGTGGTGTGGTCAACCTAGTCACCAAACGCCCAACGGAAGAGCCCCTGTATGAATTGCAGCTTCAAGCGGGAAACCGATCGCTACTGCGCCCCCAGATTGATTTTTCGGATCGCCTTTCCACCGACGGTCGCCTACGCTATCGCATCAACGCGTTGTATTCCAGCCAAGATAGTTTCCGCGATTTTGACCAGGATATTGATCGGGTGTTTGTGGCGCCGATGGTGACCTGGGATATTGGCGATCGCACCACCCTGACCGTTGACGCAGAATATTTCAACGACGAACGCCCCAATGATTCTGGGCTCCTAGCCTTTGGTGACGGCATTCTTGATGTGTCTGAGGAGCTTATTACTGGTGAGCCGGGTGACAAAATCGAACGGGACTTTTTCAGCACTGGCTATCGTTTGGAGCATAATTTCAACGACGACTGGAAAATTCGAAACGCTTTTCGCTATGCCCGTCAGGATTATGAGGCTACCGCCTTTACTCCCACAGCATTTAACGAACCGGCGGGTACCCTAATTCGGTTCAATACAGCCACTGAAATCGACCAGGAATATTACGGCTTTCAGACGGAGGTGGTGGGCAACTTTAAAACGGGAAGCCTGAAGCACCGGGTGCTATTTGGCATTGATTTAAGCCGTGATAACACCGATCTTGAAGCGCGAGGCAATCTACAAGCGCCGTCTCCTCTCAATGTTTTTGATCCCGTCTACGGCACCACGCCACGGGTAGGGTTTGATGATTTTCCCGATGCTGCCCGCGTTCAGGATGTAACCACCCGCCGCTTCGGGATTTTTGCTCAGGATCAGATTGAAATTGTGGATGGGCTGCATTTTGTAGCGGGTGTTCGCTACGACAGCGTGACCCAAGAAGTGGATAATGCACCCTCGCTATTTTCCCGCCAGGGCAATGAAGCGGAACAAACCGTTGATTCCGTGACGCCACGAGTGGGAATTTTGTACCAGCCGGTGCCGGAGCTTGCCCTCTATGCCAACTATTCCCAGTCCTTTACCCCCAACAGCGGCACCGATATTGACGGTAATTTGCTGGATCCGGAGGAGGGAGAGGGATTTGAGGTGGGGGTCAAAACCGAATTATTTGACCGCCGTCTCAGTGCGACCCTGTCCTACTTCAATATCACTCGCGAAAATGTGGCCACCCCCGATCCTGATTCGCCCCAGTTTGTAAATGCGACCTTGGCTACCGGTGAGCAGCGTAGTGAGGGGGTGGAGCTAGATATCGTCGGCGAGATTTTGCCCGGTTGGAATATTCTGGCGAACTACGCCTATACCAACGCACGAATTACCGAAGATAACCAATTTGAAAAGGGCAATGGTTTAGCGGGTATTCCCCGACATAGCGCCAATCTTTGGACCACCTACACCCTGCAAACTGGTGATTTAGCGGGTCTGGGCTTTGGCTTTGGGTTGAATTATGCGAGCGATCGCCCCGGCGACCTTAACGACAGCTTTGAGCTGGGGGATTACACAATTTTCAACGCGGCAATTTTCTACAAGCGGGACAACTGGGATATTGCCGTCAATTTCAAAAACCTATTTGACGAAGACTATATCCAGGGCGTGCCTATTTCCCGCGTGCGAGGCATTGAATCGGGCGATCCTTTCACCGTTGTCGCCTCCTTCTCACTGCGCTTTTAATGGCACATTCAGCCCTGCATTTCGCTCCCTCTATCCAGTGATGGCTTAAGCCTCAAGTAACCGTGTCCCCAAAGCCGCACCTCCAAAAGTACATTTTGCTGGGCAGTCTTTATATCTCTCAGCTAATGCCGTTTTGGTTTTTGTATGAGGCGCTGCCGGTGCTGCTGCGTCAGCAAAATATGCCGCTGGAACGGATTGGATTGTTGCCGCTGGTGGCGATCGCGATGACCTTTAAATTCCTATGGGCACCGCTGATTGATCGCTACAGCGTTGCCCGCTGGGGACACTATCGGTTTTGGATTATTATTTTCCAGCTCGCCGTGGTGGGGCTGACCTTCGTTTGCAGTAGCTTGAACCTGGAAAACCAACTGCCCTTGGTGTTGCTCACCCTGGGATTAATGGGCGTATGCTGCGCCAGCCAGGATATTGCCACCGATGCCCTGGCGCTGCGGTTGCTGGCTCCCTCTGAACGGGGTACCGGTAACGCAGTCCAGGGTGCAGGCGGATCCTTGGGCAAGATGATTGGCGGCGGCGGCATGTTGATTTTGCTCAGTCGGGTGGGCTGGCAGCCGAGTTTGTGGATGTTGGCAATTATGCTGCTGGTGGCGTTGCTGCCAGTGGTGCTGCACCGCGAACCCCCTCGGCAGGATATTAACCGTACAGCTACCATCACTCTCCGCAGCTATTTCCAAATCTTTGCCCAATCCTGTCAACAGCCGGGCATGGGAACGTGGCTATTGCTACTGACCCTCTATGCTGCTGCCCAAAATCTTTCCGCCACCATGTTCCGCCCACTACTGGTAGATCAAGGTTTAGAAGTGGACGAGATCGGTTCCCTGTTGGGAGTAGGTGGAACCGCTATGACGCTGGTGGGAGCATTGGTAACGGGGGCAGTAATTTCTCGATGGGGACGACAGCGATCGCTCCTGATTGCCACGGCGATCGCCTTTATCGGGGTGCTGTCTTACTTCCTTCCCACTTTTGGATTTACCCAAATGCCCGTGCTGTATGGCATTGTCGGCACCGTATTTTTTGCCCTCGGCATGATTGCTACCAACAGTTTTACGATCATGATGGACAAGAGTCGCCCAGAAATGGCGGGCACAGACTTTACGGTCCAGACTTCGTTTATTAGCCTTGGTGGCATTGTGGCAGCGGTGTTAAGCGGGGTTCTTGCCCAGGCGATCGGCTATCGCGGCGTTTTTACCCTAAGCGCTTTGGTGCTGCTGCTATGCATTCTATTGATTACAAAAATACGGATATCAGCTCCAGTCCAGCCCAGCGGCACCTTCGAGGCGACGCCCTAGCGTGATTAGGCAATAGAACCTATCTTCAGGGGCTGGTTACACTTCTGGTATCCATGAAAGGTAGATAGACCAGAAGCAAGACTCCACATGCCGGAACCCAGCCCCATTCCTGACGTATCCGTATTTCCCATCTCCCAAGCCACAAGGGCCACGTTCACAGAACTGTACTTCAAGTACACCTGCCTGATTTTTATTCAGGTTGGCAGCAAAAGGGTGTTGTGTCCCGTCAACGGTGAAATGATTGGGAACACTGACGAGGTGATGGTCTTCCCTCCTGGGGCGATCGTGACGCTGGAAAATCGACCGGTACTGAACAGTGGCTATCGAGCGATCGGTGTTTGCTTCTCCCATTCCATGGTGAAAGCGGTTTTCTCCACTCAAAAACGAGGAGCGAAACCCTTTGGGATCCAGATCCTGCAACTCGGATCAGACCCGGTTCTCCAGATATTGGACAGCGTTCAGAACACACTGAAAGACGAGAATTTACCGGAGTCCATTAGGCAACATCGCCTGCTGGAGCCTTTGATTTGGCTGAAACATCACGGCGTTCAGCTTGCGCCCCATGAGGATGAAAATCCGCTCAGTAAGGTCAGAAGGTTGATTGAAACGGATTTAAGTCATTCTTGGCGGTCCAGTGAAGTTGCCGAATACTTTTCCATTAGCGAGTCAACTATGCGCCGTTGGTTAGCTAAGTCTGGGCAAGGGTTTGCCAAAACACTGCAAAATACGCGGCTGGAGCACGGTCTTAGCCTTTTACAGTCAACAGATATTCCAATCTCAGATATTGCGCTGGATTGCGGTTTTAAAACGCCGTCTCACTTTTCAGACTCCTTTAGAAAAAGGTTTGGCATTAAACCCAGCGAAATACGCAATGTGGAAAATTGACCGTTTTTGGATAGATCGTGCCTGACAGGGAGAAGCGCCGTGAAATGGCTGCTGGTTAGATATGAGGTGTCGAAAGCCTATTTTGAAACCTCCAGCTTTCTCGGTGGAAAAGCGCTAAATCTGGACTTCACGAAGGCTTGGTTATTTACGCTAGATAAGGTCAAAGAAAGTGCTTAAAAAGTGCATTGCTATTGGATTTTCCCTTGCTGCGACGGTTGCATCCCCAGCCTTGGCGCAAGAGTTTAGCTTGACCAGCACAACGGTGTCTGAAGGCGAAAAACTATCCAATACTCACGTTTTCGAAGGGTTTGGCTGCGAAGGTGGAAACCAATCACCTCAGCTATCGTGGGCTGGAGCGCCGGAAGGAACGAAAAGCTTTGCAATCACCGTCTACGATCCCGATGCACCAACTGGCTCAGGCTGGTGGCACTGGAATGTGGTTAACGTTCCAGCTTCAGTAAACTCCGTTTCTCAAAACGCCAGCGCTGGCGACAACTTGCCTGGCGGAGCGCTAGAAATTCGCAATGACTATGGAGTCGTTGGATTTGGCGGCGCTTGCCCTCC
>JBCCTE010000078.1:0-8998 GCA_039198915.1 Cyanobacteria bacterium P01_D01_bin.73
CGGGGGCTGGGTGGAGCGGCTACGGCGGCAGTGGATGCATCCCAACAGCTCCGGCAATGTGATGTACAACCTGGGGGTGCGGGGCGACAAAGTTGAACAGGTAGCGGCGCGGTTGGAGTTGGAATTTCGCAGTCGGGGAGAACTACGGAATCGGACGCCTGATCGCCTGATTCTGTCCGTCGGTACAAATGACTCGCCACGGGTGGGGCGATCGCAAGGCAAACCCATGACCCTACCCTCTGACTTCCAAGCGTCTATGGAATCGCTGCTGGATACCGCCAGCCGCCTGTGTCCCGTCTGTTTTGTCGGCATGGTGCCCGTAGTGCCCACCCGTATGCCCTTTATGGACTGCCTACACTACAGCCACGCCGACCAGTACGTCTGCAAAGAAATCACCCGCAAACTCTGCCAGCAGCGAGATATTCCGTACCTCGATATTTTCGATCTGTGGGTTAATCGAGGGGCGCATTGGCTGGAGCACCATATAGGATCCGACGGTTTACATCCCAACGACTCCGGCTACGAAGCTTTGTGGAAGGATATCGACACTTGGGAGCCCATCGCCACCCTGAATTAGGCTTTTTAAACTAAGCTTTTAAGGCGTCATAACCTGTTGCTTCCCCGCATTTCAAATCTGTAGCCATGACATTAGATCCCGATGCCATTCGTAGCGGTACCCAAAAAAAACTAGCCGGTGCCGACTTGGAAGAGTTCGACTTACAAAAAGCACAGCTCAGCGGTGCAACTCTGACGGGGGCGACGTTAGTGGGGGCAGACCTGACGGAAGCTCGCTTGAATAACGCCACCCTGTCCGGCGTTAATGCCTTAGGGGCAATCCTGGTGCGGGCAGATTTGCGGGGCAATTTGACCGGCGCGAACCTGATGCAGGGGGATTTGACGGAGGCAGATCTGCGGGGCTGTAATTTGCGCGGGGCGACGTTGATGGGGGCAACCCTGGTGCGCAGTTCCCTGGGCAGCGCCTTTTTAAGTGGCGTTAATTTGATGAGCGCTAACCTGTCGGGCTCGGATTTGCGCAGTGCCGATTTGCGGGGAGCGAACCTAAGCAATGCAGATTTAAGCGGGGCGGATTTAAGTGGGGCGGACCTGAGCGGAGCCGTGCTGAGTGAAGCCAATTTGGAAGAGGCGAACCTTAGTCAAGCCAACCTCGCCGGCGCAATTTGTTCGCAAACCAATTTCCTGTGCGCCAACACTGAAGGGGTCAACGCCATTGGCGCTAATTTGACGGGAGCCTGCGTAACTGGCACGACGCTTAGCCGCTCGAAGGATTAATCGCTGGGGTTTGACAATAGTTACAGGGGGAGTAGCGACATGATTCCGGAAACGGTTGATGTGGTGGTGATTGGTAGCGGGCTGGGGGGCTTGAGCTGCGCTGGACTGTTGGCGCGATATGGCTTGGAAGTGCTGGTGTGCGAAAGCCATAGCATTGCTGGGGGAGCCGCCCACAGTTTCTCGCGCAAAGGATTTCACTTTGATTCAGGACCGTCGCTCCATTCGGGTCTAGACGGGAAACGATCGCCCAATCCCATGCGCCACGTCCTGGATGCCCTGGGGGAGTCGCTGCCCTGTGCCAAGTACGATTCCTGGGGCGTGTTTTTGCCGGAGGGGGAGTTTAATTTTCGTATTGGAGCTGACGCCTTTTGCGAGGTGTTAGAAGATCTGGGGGGACCGGGGGCGATCGCCCAGTGGAGAAATTTGCAGCAGAAGATGAAACCCTTAGCGACGGCGGCAACGGCTATGCCTGCGGGGGCGCTGCGATCGGACTTGGGCGTACTGCAAACGGTGGGGCATTTTGCGCCGAATTTATTGCGATCGCTCCCTAGCCTAGGAAAAATGGCGGGACCGTTCGAGCCGGTAATGCGGCAGTTTGTGGATAATCCGTTTATTTTGCGTTGGCTGGATTTGCTGTGCTTTTTGCTGGCGGGCGTTCCAGCCAAGGGCATCAGCACGGCGGAAATGGCGTTTATGTTTGCGGAATGGTACGAGCCAGACGTGCAGCTCGACTATCCCATGGGTGGCAGCGGGGCGTTAATCGGCGCTCTGGTGAGGGGGCTAGAAAAGCACGGCGGACAGCTACAGCTCAATGCCCATGTGGGTAAGGTCTTGGTGGAAAACGGTCGCGCGGCGGGGGTGATGCTTCGGAACGGTCAGCAGGTGCGGGCAAAGCAGGCGGTGGTGTCCAATGCGTCGGTGTGGGATACGTTGCGGTTGCTGTCGGAGGATAGCTTACCGGCAAAATTCCGCCGCGATCGCCAGGCAACCCCCACCTGCGCCAGCTTTATGCACCTCCATCTGGGCATCGATGCGACGAACTTACCCGCCGATGTCGCTGAAAAATTGCAGTGTCACTATATGTCCCTGCTGGATTGGGAAATGGGCATTGAAGCGCCCCAAAACGCGGTGCTAATTTCCATTCCGTCGGTGCTTGATCCCAGCCTCGCGCCCCCCGGCAAACACGCTATTCACGTTTACACCCCCGGCAACGAACCCTACGACAAATGGGAGGGGTTGGACCGGAAGAGCGACGATTACCACCGGCAGAAAGAAGAGCGATCGCAGGTTATGTGGAGGGCATTGGAACGAGTCATTCCCGATGTGCGCCAGCGGGCGGAGGTAACCATGGTGGGGACGCCGCTGACCCATGAGCGATTCCTACGGCGCGATCGCGGCTCCTACGGTCCGGCGCTGTACGCAGGCGACACCCTATTCCCCGGTCCCAAAACGCCCCTGCCTGGCTTGCTGTGCTGCGGCGACTCCACCTTTCCTGGCATTGGCGTCCCCGCCGTCGCCGCCAGTGGAATGATTGCCGCTCACACCCTGGTGCCTACGGCCAAACATATCGCTATGTTGAAGGATGTGGGACTGTGGTAGATCCTTTGGGAAAATTGAGCTAGAAGAATTGGCGATTCAGGGATGGCTCCAGGGAAAGGGACGGCACAGGCGGCGACGTTAAATACGGTTTTAGTGGCGATCGACCGCACGGCGTTGTCCCTACTGGAGCTGGATTTTTTGCAGTTTCTATCCCTGCGCCCCGATAGCCTCGCCGTCCTCGCCCACGTGGTCAGCAATCCCCTGGAGGATTCCGAGCCCGCTGATCGCCCCCATGAAGACTCAGAGGATCAGTACAGCGCCATTGAGGAACAGTTGGAAATTCTGGGCGATCGCCTACCTTGCTCCTACGACATCGAAATCGTAAAGGGCGATCCCGCCGATGAGCTGGTGCGCCTCGCCAGCATTTATAAAAGCGACCTAATTGTTATTGGCACTCGCGGATTAAAAGGCGTCGACCGAATCATTAAAGGCTCCGTCAGCAGTCAAGTTTTAGAAACCGCCCCCTGCTCGGTTTTAGTGGTCAAGCAGTAGCGCCACAAGCAACATCACAACGCAACACCCTCGCTATGTCTGATTTTCTGGCTCAGCTAAACCCCGCCCAACGTCAAGCGGTGGAGCACTACTGCGGTCCGCTGTTGGTGGTTGCCGGAGCCGGTTCAGGCAAAACCCGCGCCCTCACCTTTCGCATCGCCAACCTAATCCAAACCCACCGCATCAACCCGGAAAATATCCTGGCGGTTACTTTTACAAACAAGGCCGCGCGGGAAATGAAGGAGCGCATCGAGCGCCTATTCGCCCAGCAGATCGCTCGCGATCGCTACGGACAGCCCTTCGAAACCCTGCGCCCGGATGAACAAATGCGGCTGCAATCGGAGGTGTATCGCGACACCATCAAGCACGCCTGGATTGGCACGTTCCACGCCCTATGCGCCCGGATTCTACGGTTTGATATTGAAAAATATCGCGATCGCCAGGGACATCAATGGACCAAAAGTTTCACAATCTTTGACGAGTCCGATGTTCAAAGCGTGATCAAAGAAATCGTGATTAAACGGTTGAATTTGGACGATAAAAAGTTTCAGCCGCGCCAGGTCCGCTATGCCATCAGCAACGCCAAAAATAAGGGGCTAGATCCCGATGAATTCGAGCGCAGTGAACCGAACTACCGAGGACGGGCGATCGCTGAAGTATATCGCCAATACCAAGCAGCTTTAGCGGGAAATAACGCATTAGATTTCGATGATTTAATCCGCTTACCAGTGGAGTTATTCCAACAAAACGAGCAGGTTTTAGACTATTGGCATCGTAAATTTCGTCACGTTCTAGTGGACGAATACCAGGATACAAACCGCACCCAGTACGATTTAATTCGTCTGTTAGCAACGAACGGAAAAGCGGTTAACCAAGAGGGGCTTTGGGGCGATCGCTCAGTATTTGTGGTGGGCGATGCAGACCAGTCAATTTACTCTTTTCGAGCGGCGGACTTTACGATTCTTCTGGACTTCCAGCAGGACTTTGGCGACGGGCTTGATGACGACGATACTCGCACCATGGTGAAGCTGGAGGAAAATTATCGCTCTCGAGAAAATATTTTGCAGGTAGCCAATGACCTGATCGAGCTAAACACTGAGCGTATCGACAAGGTGCTGAAGCCTACCCGTGGAGCGGGCGATCCTGTCGTTTGCTACCGTGCGGAAAATGAGGTGTTTGAGGCGGACTTTGTGGTGTCGCAAATTTGCCACTTGGTATCGTCAAACCCCGAGATTAATTGGAAAGATTTTTGCGTTTTATATCGCACTAATGCCCAATCTCGAGCTTTTGAAGAAGTGCTAGTTCGCACCCGAACGCCTTACACCATGGTGGGCGGTTTAAGATTTTATGATCGCCGAGAAATTAAGGACACTTTGGCTTACCTGCGACTACTGACTAATCCGGCAGATACGGTTAGTTTAAAACGCATTATTAATGTGCCTCGACGCGGCATTGGCAAGACCACTTTGGACAAGTTAGATACCGCCGCCAATCAGTTAGGAATGCCCCTGTGGGAGATTATTACCGATGAAACTTCTGTCAAAACCTTGGCGGGGCGTACGGCGAAGAAAATCCTACAATTCTCCGGCATGTTGCAAACTTGGCAAAAACAAATTGAGCATGTGCCGGCGGTGGAGATCCTGGAAGCAATTCTGGAAGAGTCGGGCTACGCAGAAGACTTGCAAAACCAGGGTACCGATGAAGCGTCGGACCGTCTCACCAACCTGGCGGAGCTAAACAACGCCATGCTCCAATACGCCGAAGAAACCTCCGACCAAAGCCTGCCGGGATTTTTGGAAAACGCAGCCCTCGCCTCCGATTTAGACGGGCTAGACGACTCCAAGGACGCGGTTTCTCTGATGACCCTGCACTCGTCAAAGGGGCTGGAATTTCCCATCGTGTTCCTAGTAGGGCTAGAGCAGGGACTGTTCCCCAACTTCCGCTCCATTGACGATCCGCGATCGCTAGAGGAAGAACGCCGCCTCTGCTACGTAGGAATCACCCGCGCCCAGGAGCAGCTGTTCTTAACCCACGCCCGCGAACGCCGCCTCTGGGGTAACCGCGAGCCTGCCATCCCATCCATGTTCCTAGACGAGCTACCCCAGGAATACCTAACCGGTGACGTGCGATCGCCCCGGCGGGAAGAAAAGCCCGGCAAAAACCGTGGACGCTCCCTCAACATCCCGCCAAAATCTCGCCGCACTAGCAGCACCAACCGCCCTGCCGCCGTCCTTCAAAACTGGGAGGAAGGCGATCGCGTGGTCCATCCCAGCTTCGGCGAAGGGCAAGTCACCCGCGTCTTCGACAAAGGCAGCAGCAAAATGATTATTGCCGTCAAATTCGACGGGCTCGGACAAAAAATCCTCGATCCCAAATACGCCAATCTGCGCAAGGCTGACTGATTTATCCGCGCAAGCTACTGACTTTGTAGTTCTGCAATTCCTCAGAGGCGCTAGTCCCAAACCACCAACTCGATACGTGGTACCAGCAATGGCCTACTCACCCTAAATAACGCCTTCTGCCTTTCTACCTTGGGGGGAAGCGCCAACCACGCGATCGCCACCACCAAAGCAACACAAGTCAAAAATCTCTCTAGCAAAACGTCCCCCGCTCATCAAGCAAATCCAGGCAAAGCTGTCTCCTAATAAATCCAGCTTATTAGACAGTCGAAAACAACAAGGGTTACATATAGGAAGTCAACGGAAAATGTAGATCTCTTAACTTTTTCAAGTCTCAACCATTTATGGCTGCACCATTAGGAGGAATTTTCGCCGCTTAAATGATAAATATTTCCCTTGTCGTAAATAAATGTTTACAATTACACGGCTAGGAAAAGCAAGCCTGGCGCAGCATCGGCTCATTACCCATATTGCGGCGGAGTCTAGCAAATCTCTTTGCTGGCACTAGATCGCAATCTGCATTTTCCATTGCCTTTAGATCGCCTGGCGCTGACAGATACAGTCACATGCGCTCCCCGCACAAGCTCTAAAAATTAGAGTTCGTTAAAGGAGGTGATCAAGCGATTGGCAAAGGGTTACGGGATGTTGCCGTATGATGCATGAAACAGTGACTGTCTCAAGGAGCGTGTCAAAGCGCACAATGTCTGAAGGTGTAAGGAGCGACTATGACGACTGCGGTGGTATCCCCTCCCAATCAGCCCAGTGAGCCCCAAGTTTCCAAAACTACGTGTCCAGGTCCAGCGTCGGTGCCCCGAGAGTTCCTCGGCCCGTCCCAAGCCTGGATAAATCCCACTTTATTAATGATGGTGGCGGCAACAGCGATTGTCGCCATTTCCACTGCTGGCTATTGGCTGTGGCATTGGTATAGCTGGGTCTGCTTTTGCATGAACGTGCTGGCACTGCACCTTTCCGGGACAGTGATTCACGATGCGTCCCACAACTCCGCCCACAAGAACAAAATTATGAACGCCGTTCTGGGACACAGCAGCGCTCTAATGTTGGGCTTTGCTTTTCCAGTATTCACCCGCGTTCATTTGCAGCACCACGCTAACGTCAACGATCCGAAGAATGACCCCGACCACTTCGTTTCAACCGGTGGTCCCCTTTGGCTGGTGGCAGCGCGTTTTTTCTACCACGAATTTTTCTTCTTTCAGCGACGGCTATGGCGTAAGTACGAACTGCTGGAGTGGTTCCTAAGTCGGGCATTTTTGGTGGCGATCGTCCTGGTGGCGATCCACTATGGCTTTATCGGCTTCATCATGAACTATTGGTTTTCTCCAGCATTAGTGGTGGGGATGGCTTTGGGACTGTTTTTTGACTATTTGCCCCACCGCCCTTTTGAGGAGCGCGATCGCTGGAAAAACGCCCGTGTCTATCCCAGCAAGCTACTGAACTGGCTAATTCTTGGGCAAAACTATCACCTGGTTCACCACCTCTGGCCGTCGATTCCCTGGTACAAGTATGAGCCCGCCTACGTCGCCGTTAAGCCTTTACTAGATTCCAAAGGCAGTCCACAATCCCTGGGCATTTTGGAGAAAAAGAAGGATTTTTGGGGCTTTATTTACGACATCTTCCTAGGAATTCGCCTCCACCACGGACCGAAGGAGGAAAAGGAGAGGAAAAAGAAAAAAGCATAGTCAGCTTTTGCCTCAAATGCTTTTTGCCTCAATACACTGAAAGACGTTGGTAACAGCTCAATAAAAAGTTTTGGCTTTGGATCGTAGGAATCTCTACTGAGACCTTTTCCTACTTCCAGAGCCGTTTTATTTGTTTCCACAGGGGTGTAGGCTGCTGGGTGGCCGCAGGATGCGTGAGCAGTCCGTGGCGGGGGCTAAATAACAATGCCAATAAGAACAGTCCAGACGCAACAAGGACGATCGCCGGTCCCGATGGCAAATTGTAGAAATAGCTTAGGTACATACCACTAACGCTGGAAACTATGCCCACAGCCGCCCCTAGAGCCATCATTTGGTGTAGCCGAGGTACCAAAAGGTAAGCAGTGGCGGGGGGCGTGATTAGCATCGACAACACCAGCACTACGCCGACGGCTTTCATGCTGGCAACGATGGTTAGGGCGATCGCCAAAGTCAGCCCAAAATCCAACAAATTAACCGGCAAACCCACCGCCTGCGCCCCCAATTTATCGAAGGTGTAAAAGTGTAGTTCTTTGTAGAGCAGAACCGTTATCGCCAGAATAAAAATCGCGATAATTGCAGTGTCGCGAACGTCGCTGCCGGTCACCGCCAAAATATTGCCAAATAGGAAATGGTTCAGGTCAATTTTGTTATCCTTTTGCACCAGGGTAATTAATGTTATCCCCAAAGCAAAAAAGGCAGATAGAACGATCCCCATCGCTGCATCTTCTTTCACTGGCGATCGCGTTCGAATGAGATTTATCGCCCCAGTGCTGAGCACTCCGGCAATAAACGCCCCCACGAAAATATTGGCTCCCAGCATAAATGCAACAGCTAAACCGGCTAAAACTGAATGGCTAATGGCGTCTCCCAAAAGCGCCAGACGTTGCACCATCAGATAGCTGCCCACCACGGCGCACAGAATTCCCGTTAGTACGGCAACGGCGAGCGATCGCTGCATAAACCCATATTGCAGCGGCTCGAAAAAAGCTTCAATTGACATAGAGAACTAATCGTAAATCTTGCTCAAAATTCTCGAACTCCAAGGTATAAAGCCCAAGATATTAAGCAGCTTCCTGGAAGAAGTTCACGTGGGAACCGTAGGCGCGAGTTAAGTTATTGTCATTAAGAACAATGCGGCGATTTCCAGCGGCAATTACTTCACGATTCAGCAGAATCAAGTCATCGAAATTAGTAATTGACTCGCCGAGGTCATGGTTCACCACCAGCACAATCTTCCCTTCGCTAGCTAACTCTTTGAAAATATTGAACAGAATCGCTTCGGTCTTGCGGTCAACCCCGACAAAGGGCTCGTCAAAACAAAAAATCTCTGCCTGCTGCGCCAGTGATCGCGCCAAAAATACCCGCTGCTGCTGACCGCCAGACAATTCGGAGATGGAGCGATCGCAAAAATCCAACATCTCCACCCGCTCCAGCGCCGCCCTTGCTGCCTGGCGACTGGAGGCGGAAAATCGCCGGAACCATCCCGTCTGCCGCACCCGACCCATCATCACCACATCCCAC
>JBCCTE010000079.1:0-8959 GCA_039198915.1 Cyanobacteria bacterium P01_D01_bin.73
GCCGTGTAGCCTTCGGTGCCCACCAGTTGTCCCGCTGCTAAGAGGTGCGATCGCGACTTGAACTGCAGCGTAGGATTCAACAACTCCGGCGCGTTCAAAAACGTATTGCGGTGCATCACGCCCATTCGCACAAACTCAGCATTTTCCAGCCCCGGAATCATCTGAAGCACGCGCTTTTGCTCGCCCCAGCGCAAATTGGTCTGGAAGCCCACCATATTCCAAAGCTGTCCCGCCTTATCTTCCTGCCGCAGCTGCACCACGGCATAAGGGCGCTTGGATTTATTCTCCGGCGCACGAAAATCCCCCAGCCGCGCATCAAACAATCCCACGGGCTTCAAGGGACCGTAGCGCATGGTGTCCTCCCCCCGCTGCGCCATTTCTTCAATGGGCAAACACGCTTCAAAAAACTTCGACGTTTCCCGGTCAAAATCTTTTAGTTCCGCCTGTTCCGCCGCACACAGCTCCGTCCAAAACGCCAAATACTGCTCCCGATTCATGGGGCAGTTCAGATATGCCGCCTCCCCCTTGTCATAACGAGACGCCAAAAACGCCACGTCTCGGTTGATAGACTCGCCCACAACAATCGGACTGGCAGCGTCAAAAAAGCTCATATAGGCGATGCCCGTCACCCGCTGCAAATCATCAGTTAAAGACGGGCTCGTCAACGGTCCCGAGGTCAGCACCGTAATGCCATCCTCAGGAATAGTGGGCATCTCTTCCCGCCGCAGCTCAATTAACGGATGCTGATCCAACGTCTGGGTCAGGTCGCCACCAAATTGCCCCCGATCCACCGCCAGCGCACCACCAGCAGACACTTTGTGCTCGTCTGCCTTGCCGATGATGATGGAACCTAGACGGCGCAATTCTTCGTGGAGGAGACCTGCCGCGCGATCGCTCGACTGAGCCCCAAAAGAGTTGCTACACACCAGCTCAGCCAACTGCTCCGTATGGTGAGCGGGCGTCTGCTGCACCGGGCGCATCTCCGACAAAATCACCGGCACTCCCGCCTGGGCAATTTGCCAAGCAGCCTCGGTCCCAGCCAGACCACCACCAATAACGTGAACAGGTTTCATAACTTTGCGCCGGGCGAAATCACACTAAAAAACAAGACAAACAGTAAGCCCCTCTCCTCAGGGAGAGGGGGTTGGGGTGAGGGCAACCAGAGGTCTTAGCGATAGTTATTAAACTGCAACGGCACCGGCCAATCACCAGAGCGAATCAGCTGCATTGCCGCCTGCAAATCATCCTTCGACTTCGCCGATACCCGCACCGCGTCCCCTTGAATCGACGCCTGCACCTTTTTCAACTCATCACGAATGGTCTTGCTGATTTTCTTTGCCAGCTCCTTATCAATCCCCTTCACCAGATTGATCGTCTGAGTCACTCGGCCACCACTTGCCGTACCAGTGGGACCGTAGTCAAACATTTTCAGATCCAACCCGCGCTTAGCCGCCTTCTGGAACAACATTTCCCGCACGGATTTGAGGGTCATGCTGTCCTTGGTTTCAATTTCCAGCGTGTCACCGCTTTGCTCAACAGTGCTGTTGGAGTCTTTCAGGTCATAACGACTCTTCAGCTCGCGGCGGGTTTGGTCCAGCGCGTTCACCAGCTCCTGCTGATCAAAGTCGCTAACAATATCAAAGGAGTAGGTAGAAGGCATAGTTAAGACGGTTGCAACTGAAGGTGTCTAAAGCAGGATTGACGACCTGGCTTCAAGTACTACTAGTTTACTAAGTGGGAAGGTTGGTCAGGCTGGTGTAGAACAGGCTGATGGTGGCGGCAGAACCGATGCCGAAGGAGAGCGATCGCAACGGGGGCACATTGGCGATATAAAACAGCGAGAACAACAGCCGTCCAATCAAAAAGGCGATCGCCGCCAGCACCACTGATTCGCTAGTCTGCCCAGTGGCGTAAGCCGTTAGCGCCGCCGCCGTGTAGGGCATAAAGGTTTCAAAGGAGTTTTGGTGAGCCCACACCGCCCGCTTGCCGTAGTCAGGCAGCTTATCAAACAGAGCACGGGGCGCTCCAAAGTCCATTCCCGCTTGGAAGCGCGCAATCACCACAAAAAAGTAGGGGAAATAAATCAACAGCGCCGCCGCTGCGATCGAACCCAGCAAAATCTGCGGCGTAGACAGCCCCAGCGTTACCTGTGAAACCGTGACTTGCGGCAGAGAAATCTCAACCATGACCAATATTCCCCATCCAAAAAGGTAATTCTGGAATACTCTACATGGTATTCGGTATCGTTCGGGCATCCCCAAACGCGGTCAACCGAAATAAATCAGCTCAAAAACTAGTCGAAGTAGAATAGCGTCACCACCCGCCGCATATCTTCCGCCTCCTGACAGGTTTTAAGCAGGGTCGTGCTGTCGTGGAAAGCGAAACAAATCAACTGTTGGCAGCGGGAAATAATTTCCTGATTACAGAGAGAACTTGCTTCCGCCAATGACATTTCGTTATTGCGGCTGTTTTCCACAAGATGCATCACGTTCTCTAGCTGCGATCGCGACTCCTTCGGCTGGCGGTCTAGACTTTGAGGCAAAATCACCGTCAGCAAATTCACATCTGCCCGCATCGCCCCGCGGATTGCCGCAGCATTTGTCCCCGTCGCACCAGACGTAATCACGTGATTGCCCGACAGCACCAACGCATAGCTCAAGGTTTCAATAAGCTGCTGATGCGTGATCGGCACGTGGCGCGATCCCAGAATAGCGATACGTTTCGAGCCGGTTTGCTGAATCGCCGCCAGCTCCTGCAAAAAATCGTCAACTCTTGGGATATCGAGGGATTGACTCAAGGACGCTACCCGGATCTACACTTCAAAACAATGGTGATATTTTATCAGACGCCCTTCCCCCAGTAGTCCATTGCTCCCGCCTGCTGCCCCCTCCTTCTCAGATTTCATTGCGGCTGACCCACAACCTAAAAATAATCCAATCAAAATTGATGGATTTACCCCGAGTCGGTATGATTTATGTTGCGAGTTCGTTGCAATGCTGAGAAGTGAACACTTTTCTGATGAGACAAGAAACTTAATAAAAGGTCTTAGAGCAGCGATTTCAATAATTACCTTGAAGCCAGCCTTGAAGTCAGCGGTATCAGTTCAGTAGCTTGGTCTTGATAGCAACGACCAAGAAGTATGGCCAAAAAGTAAGCGCTATATTTTTCTGTCCCAGTTTCCGCACCCCATTTAACCCTGTCTCGGTAAACCCAGTCCGTCGAGCAAGCAATCCTGTTTATGGTTGAATCTCAATCCAATTCCAGCGATATCAGTGTCAAGGAGCTAAGTCCCGAAGCTGCGAGCGAGCAGGAAGCTCCCCAAAGCGTCCAGAGTGAGCCCTCTCCCATTGATCCCAGGACAGAGGCTATTGCCTACGCGATCGCCGACGCCATGGATGATCGAAAGGGGGAAGATATTGTCCTGCTGAAGCTTGCCGATGTGTCCTACATTGCCGACTTTTTCGTTATTGGGACCGCCTTTTCTCGCGCCCAAGTTCGCGCCATGTCTCAATCCGTGCGCGATCGCGTCAAAAATGAATTTGGTCTACAGCCCAACAATGTCTCCGGCGAAGGAGACAGCGCCTGGGTGTTGCAAGACTATGGCGACATCATCGTGCACATTCTGATGCCAGATGAGCGTACTTTCTATAACTTGGAAGCCTTCTGGGGACACGGCGAATCAATTCCCTTCGAGCCAAGTATGGTCACCGCTGTTTCCTCAACAGCCGCGACCGACGCAAATCTTTCAGCCTTACCCGTTTCCGATCCAGATCCCTCGAGTCCAGACCCTTCAGGTCCAGCCTAAACACTAGCGACTTACCGAATACACAACAGCCAGCTCTATGCCTCGGACCTCAGCCCCACGCTGCCCTGTTCCACCCGAACAGCAGCCCCTGAATGAATTCACTGAAATGAAGGAAGCCTGGCTATTTTCCTGGTTAACTTTGCCGCGTGCCCTTTACATCCGAAAGCTCCTCATTGTTGGACTCTTAGGATGGATTGTCCTGGGGTGGCCACTCGCCGCCGCCAGCTTCCCCCCCGGCAAAGCGCCTGGACATTTCTTTATCACCGCCTCCAGTGCCGCCGGTGTTGTTCTTGTGCTGCTGTTGACTCATCTCTACATTGGCTGGCGTCACGTGCGCGATCGCTTGGCCAAGCCCACCGTTGAATACGAAGAATCTGGCTGGTACGACGGTCAAGTGTGGACCAAAACCGAAGCTGAGCACACCAAAGATAAGCTGGTCGTCACCTATGAAGTTCAGCCAATCTTTGTGCGACTTCGCTGGAGCTTTGCTGTGATTAGCGTTCTTGGAGCCCTCGGCACTGCCCTTTGGCCTGTTGTTTAGCTCCTGTTGTTTAACTCCTGTTGTTTAACTCCTGTTGTTTAACTGGTCCGCTGTTTAAAGGGGATCGTTTACACTGGCAGAATCACAGGACCCAGATGAAACAATGGCTGTGTAGGGTACGCTACCAACGAGTCGCGATCGCCCTACAGCCTGGACTCGGAGCGTAGACGCACCCCTATGAATCGCCCCAACGCAAATCGCACTGCCGATATCACCGTAAGACTGCTGCGGGAGGGTATTGCCGAGTCACAACATCAGGTGCAGGCGGTGGTTTGCGATGAGCGGGGTCGTATTCTGATGGGCGCAGGTGCCAAGGACGCCTCTTCTTTTATCCGTTCCTCTTTTAAGCCTTTTCAAGCTGTTGCCGTTGCCAGTTCCGGGACCCTGGAGCGCTTCAGTTTAGATAACCGCAATCTGGCAATTATGTGCGGTTCCCACCAGGGCACCATTAGCCACGCTCGCCAGGCCTTTGACGTGCTGTGGCGCTGTGATATTGATGCGTCGGCGTTGCAATGTCCGTGTCCTGAGGGTAAAAAAAGTCGATTGCAGCATAATTGTTCAGGCAAGCACGCAGGGATGTTGGCGCTTTGCCGTCAGCAGGACTGGCCGCTGGAGGATTATATGCAGCGCAGCCATCCCCTACAGCAGCTTATTGCTGACCAGCTAGGTGAGTTTTTGGGGATGTCGGCGAAGGAGTTAATTGTGGCGCGGGATGATTGCGGTGCGCCGACGTACTTAATGCGCCTCTCGCAAATGGCGCAGCTTTACGCCATGCTATCGAGCGGCGATCGCCTGGATATGGAACGCATTGTGCGGGCGATGACCAGTTATCCGGAGCTGATTTCCGGCGATGGGGGATTTGATACGGAGCTGATGCGGGCAACCCAGGGGGAAGTGGTTAGCAAGTCTGGATCCGAAGGGGTGCAATGCATTGGCCGGGTGGGACACGGGCTGGGGCTGGCGATTAAGGTGGCCGATGGGAGCAAGCGGGCAAAGTATGCCGCTGCGATTCATATTTTGCGACAGCTCGGCTGGGTTTCTCCCGATGCAGCTGAGTCTTTGGGCGATCGCTACATCAACCTCAGCCCCTTTAAGCGTCTAGACGTGGTGGGCGAATTAACAATGGTGTAGCTTGTTCGTCTTCGGTTTTCAGCCTTCCAGACCTTCCAATGCCTGGCGACAGGGCGCGAAGGTGCGGCGGTGATAAGGCGTAAGCCCCAGTGCCTGCAGTCCCTCACGATGCTTCTTGGTGCCATAGCCTTTGTTGGATGCTAAATCGTAGCCAGGATATTGCTGTGCCAAATCTGAAATCAGTTGATCGCGCCATTCCTTCGCCAAGATGCTGGCGGCGGAGATCGCGACTGAGCGTTGATCACCCTTAACGATGGTCTGTTGCGGTATCGAAATCCTAGGGATTCCCTGGTTCCCATCGACCCAGCAGCTGTCGGGCGGTGTGTCTAACTGAACCACCGCCCGCTCCATCGCCAGTAGCGCTGCCTGCAAAATATTGAGTCGGTCAATTTCTTCCACCGTTGCCGATGCTACCTGCCAGGCGATCGCCACCGACTGAATTACCGGAACCAGCGCCTGACGCCGGGCCGGCGACAACGACTTGCTATCGCTAACCCCAGCTTGCTGTAACTCCCGTGCTCCCGCCGCCGTCACCACCACCGCAGCAGCCGTCACAGGGCCAAACAAACATCCGCGTCCAACCTCATCCACCCCCGCCAAGTATCGGCACTGGGGTGGAAATTCCAGTTCAGTAGAGTGGCCACTGCGCCCTTTGCGAGGGTTATCTAGTCAATCAGATGAGGATCGGCGGCGGCGGCGACGGCGGGGGGCAGAACTTCCCGCAGCAACCGGCTCCGGATCACTGTCCGTGCTGCTATCACCACCCTGCGTAACCGCAATAACGGTGCCAGTGGAAACCTCAGCGGCAGGTTGTCCCAATGCCTTGGCCATATCTTCCGGCGAAACCGTTTCTGCCGGCAGCGTTTGGCTCTTATGGCGTAATTGCGGCGCACCATTGGGTGAACTGCTACTACGGCGCGATCGCCCACTGCCAGCGCTGCTGCGTCGACGCGATCGTGTTGCCGGAGGCGCATCCTCGGGTGCGGCTTCGCTCGTCGCAGGAGCTGAATCACTCTCGGCTGCGACCTCTTGTACCACAACTTCCGTAACTGCAACCTCAACGGTTGCAGGGTGCTCCTGACCCTTGTCGGACTCCGATTCCGCAGTCTCAGCGGACTCAGCAGTGGGAAGGAAATCGGCAGGGGGCTCTTCTCCGGGACGCACCACAGCAACAATCGCTGTCTTAGGGCGATCCACGGGAGTTTCGCTCAGCACAACCGGCGAAACTCCCATCCAGGCGAACACCTCCTGCTCATCGTCAGTCATGGTTACCACCACCCGCTCTGGTGGCGTTACCGTAGCCCGACGGCGATCGCGGCTGGGCTGCTGCTTGGTGGGCTCTTCCTCCACCGTCTCCGTGGGCTGCTCAGCCTGCTTTTTGGCGGCAGGTATCGGCGCAGGGGTGGACCGGCTACGCTCTGATGATCCCGAGCCTGACGATGATCGCCCTCGCCGCGACGATCCGTTATCCTCACCATCACGACGACGACGACGACGACGATTGCCATTATCAGAAGACGCCTCTTGGTAGTTCGGATGGTTGCTTAAATCAAGTTCGTCAGCATCATCATTATCCGCCGCTGGGTCTAGCCGTGGTGGCAGGGAAACCGGGTTCGGCGTCGGTGCACCACCCCGCGATCGCCCGCCGCGCCGGCCATTGCGACCAGAAGAACCACCGCCAGGTGATGAGCGCTGTAGCTGCGGAACACCCGGCGCAGCACCGGACTCCACTGCCCCTGGCAGTAGACATGATGCTTCATCATCATCCGGCAGCTTCACTAGATGGCCCAAACCGCCACAGGTAGCGCAAGCCTGCCCAAATAGCTCGTAAATATTTTGCCCCTGACGTTTCCGGGTCAGCTCCACCAACCCCAGCTCCGACAGCTCCGCAATCTGCGGCCGCGCTTTATCCCCACGCAGCGCCTTATCAAACTGCTCCAGCACCTGCATGCGATCAGCATTGGACTCCATATCAATAAAATCCACCACGATCACCCCAGCCAAATTACGCAGCTTCAGCTGGTGGGCAATCTCCACCGCCGCCTCGCAATTGGTCCACAGCACCGTCTCCCGCGCCGTCGCTGATCGCGTAAACGACCCAGAGTTCACATCAATAACCGTCAGCGCCTCCGTCGGCTCAATGATGATGTACCCCCCCGACGGCAGATCTGCCCGTGGCTTCAGCGCCTCACGAATCGCTGCACTCACCCGGAAATACTCCAGAAGCGGCACCCGCTCCCGGTGATGATCCACCAGCACCTTATTGCCGTTATTCCAGCTACTCAAACGCTGCTTCACCCGCTTCATCCCCGTATGGGAATCCACCACAATCCGGTTCACATCAGCGCTATACACATCCCGCAGCACCCGCTGCACAAAATCGTCATCCCGATTCAACAGCGCCGGAGCCCGCGTCCCCTGAGCATCCTCACAAATTTCCTTCCACTGGTTCTGGAGATTTTCCAGATCCGCCATAATCGCCTCTTCCGAGACCCCTTCCGCCTCCGTCCGAACCAGCAGTCCCATACCCGCCGGCTTAATCAAAATCGCCAATGCCCGCAACCGATGCCGTTCGCTGTCCTTATCAATGCGCCGCGACAGGTTCACTCCCTGACCGTAGGGCAGCAGCACCAAATATCGCCCCGGTAGCGTCACCTTTCCCGTCAGACGGGGCCCCTTGTTACCAGTGGGCTCCTTCATAATCTGCACAAGCACCTTTTGCTGAGGCACTAGTAGCTCAGTAATCGACCCTGCCGATCGCCGCCGCCGCAGAGGACCTAAATCTGAAACGTGGATAAATCCATTCCGCTCGGAATCACCAATATTCACAAACGCCGCATCAATGCCCGGCAGAACATTCTCCACCACACCGAGATAAACATCGCTTACCTGGTGACTGCCCTGAGCCACAATTAACTCTTGAACGCTGTCTTCACTAAAAACAGCGGCAATGCGATGCTGCTCGGCGATAACAATTTGCTTCGGCATGCAAGTTCCTCAAAATTGAAGCGGCGCCGGACCCATAAACAAGCTGGTTAAGTCTCTACCCTTACAACGAACTAGCAAAGCCGAGTCAATCAGCATCAATCAGCCAAACAATAAACGTTCAGAATGGGCAGATTGAAACAGTCAGATTGAAATGACTAAGAATTTGCAAGGTCAACGATGGCAAATGCCAACGGAAAAACCAACTGAAATGGCACCTACAGGGGTCAGGCAACCATGAGTTAAATAGAAAACGGTAAAACGAACACAACAAGCTGATAATCCCTGGACCGGATCAGCACTGGACCTGATAGCCACTATTCTGTTGCAATGCCAAAGTAAAAAGCTGAATTGCAACACTGAATATCAGTACTGAATCGCAATGCCGACAACGCAGGGCATCTTTTTTCAACAACGACCTAACCGGGGACTGATCCCCACCTCCAAGGCCTCGTCAAGTTAACAACAACCCTCACACAAACAGCAGCACACAAAAC
>JBCCTE010000080.1:0-8958 GCA_039198915.1 Cyanobacteria bacterium P01_D01_bin.73
CGTTTACATCGCGTAGAACGCCATGACTTCTCGTCGCTTCCCAGTAGCTGCCTCAACTCTAGCCACTGCATTACTTGGAGCTAGTATCGCCAGTGGAGTTTACCCATCACCCCGCGTCAGCGCCCAAAGTATTACCCCCGCTCCGGACGAAATATCCACCCAGGTTCAACAGCAGAACAATGTATTTACCATTACCGGGGGGCAGCGATCGCCCGATGGAAACAGCCTTTTCCACAGCTTTGGGGAATTTAACCTCAACACGGGAGAAGCCGCCCGGTTTTTGGTGGAAGGAGAAACAAGCTCGGTGCTGGGGCGCATTGTGGGCGGCAACCCCTCCCATATTGACGGGCTGATTCAGCTGGTGGGGGGCTCGGCGGATTTGTATTTGCTCAATCCGGCAGGTATTGTCTTTGGTCCCAATGTCGCGCTGGATTTGCCCAGGAATTTTATTGGCAGCACGGCCACGGGCATTGGCTTTGAGGATCCGCAGGGAAATATCCAGTGGTTCGATGTGTTTGGCGCGTCGTCGGTTGATGGGTTTGCGGGATATCCGTCGATACTGCGTTTTGAGGTGGACAATCCAGGTAGCATTGCCAATTTTGGCACGCTGGAACTTGGGGAGTCTAATCGGCTGTGGCTGGTGGGGGGAAGCGTTCTGCAAGCGGGAGTAATCAAAGCGCCGCTGGGGGATGTGGTGTTGGCTTCGGTGGGGGCTTACCAGCGTTTAAGGCTGGGGCAGTCTGCCAGTATTTTGGATATTGCACTCCATGATTCCAGTCCGCCGGCAATGCCATTACCCATTGCCCCTTTGGATTTACCCACGCTGCTGACGGGCACCGAGGGGATACGCTCGGCGGTATCGGTTTCGGTGACGGCGCAGGGACAGGTGGTTTTGCAGGAGTCAGCTTTGGGGCGATCGCCCAACGAATCGCCCAATAGAACAACAGCGGGGGCAGTCGCAGGGGCAACAACGGTTATTGATTCTCCCCAGGGCTCGACGATTTTGAGTGGCACCATCGATGTCAATGGATCCAGTCAGGACCTGTCAGATTTTGGTGCGGTTGTGGTTGCGGGGCGAGATGTTTACCTATCGGGAGCCACGATTGATGCTCGATCGCCCTCCAGCGCAGGCATTGTGATTGTGGGCAGCGATGTACGTAATGTGGGCTCGGGCGTTGTGTCGGAGCGGGTGTTTGTGGATTCGGATTCGGCCATTGATGCCAGTGCCCTTGAGGTGGGCGACGGCGGCATTGTGGCAATAACGGCAATGCAAGAGACTCGCTTTCTAGGACATTTAACGGCTAATGGAGGGGCGATCGCCGGCAACGGTGGCATTGCAATAGTCGCCGGCAATGGTCAACCGGCAGCAATTAGCCTCAATGCTCCCAACGGTCAGCCTGGCATACTAACGTCGCCCGATAGTGCCCTAGGAACCAACGTGGGGGCGGGATTAACGGGGCTATCCCAATCTATTAGTGCCGTCCTGGCCTTTGCTGAGTTTGAACCGATTTTTGATGCAATCACCGAGGATGTGGATCTGCTCAATCCGGCGGCGGTAGCGGAGGCGCTGGAAAGCATTGACCCAACCCCACTGGGGGAAGATTTTGTGGCAGCTTCGGCCATGGCGGTGGAAAATCTCAATGCCGTTGATGCGATTTTGGCAGACGCCTTCAATCCCGTGAATGCCTTTACCGTGGCTAATAATCGGCAGGAAATGGATGTGTCGTCTTTGATGTTGGCACGGGATAGCCAGATATTAGCCACCGTCAATACCAATTCGGATCGGGTTCGACAGGAGCTGGGCGATCGCTTGGATACCCTAACGGCATCGGAAATGGTGGGTAGCTTGGAGCGGTTGCGGGCTGCGGAATACAGCGATCATTGGGGCGTGAGTTACCAAGCGCCGGTTATTGAATCATCGGTGGAATCGATCCAAACAGTGTTGCAGGCGATCGCCCAAAATCCCAGCAAAACAGCGGCGGTAATTTACGCCTTTATCCACGACGATGATTTGGAACTGACGCTGGTATTGCCTAACGGTACGCCAAAACGTCACCGGTTTAAGGGCGTTGTGCCCTCTTTGCTGGCGGCAAATCGAGACTTACGCTGGCATATCGCCAATCCTCTCCAGGAAAATCCTGACGCCTACCAAACCCCTGCCCAAGATTTATACCAATGGCTGCTGGCTCCCTTTCGCGACACCTTGAACCAGCGCAATGTGGAGCTGCTGCTGTTTTCCCTGGATTCAGGGTTGCGATCGCTGCCCCTCGCCGCCCTGCATGATGGCAAGCAATATCTCATTGAAAACTATGCGGTGGCGACGATTCCCAGCTTCGGGCTGTTGGAAACCCAATACCAACCCCTGACCGACGCGAAAGTTCTGGTTGCCGGCGCGTCGCGTTTTGATGCCCTGGATGATTTGCCGTCGGTGCCCGTGGAAGCCGCCGCCATCGAGGAAAACTGGCAAACCGTTAGCCTAATGGAAGAGGACTTTACCCTCAATGCCATGCAGGCGGCGCGGCAAAAGTCGGAGTTTGCGATCGCCCATCTAGCTACCCACGCCGTATTCCGCGATGGCAGCCCCAGCAATTCCTTTGTGCAGCTGTGGGGTGATGAGCGGCTGACGCTGGATGCGATCGCCTCCCTGAATTTCCACAGCCCCCCGCTGGAGCTTCTGGTACTGAGCGCCTGCCAAACTGCCTTTGGTAACGCCGCCGCCGAACTAGGATTTGCGGGGCTGTCAGTCCAGTCCGGAGCCAAAAGCGTTGTAGCAAGCCTCTGGCAGGTCAGCGATACCGGCACCTTGGCTCTGATGTCGGAGTTTTATGATCGCCTGGGAGATATCCCCACCAAAGCGGAGGCATTGCGACAGGCTCAGTTAGCTATGCTGCGTAGCACTGCGGATATTTCTAGTTACGGTACAGAATCCTTGCAGGCATCCGAAGTGCTGCTTCCCCCCGCTGCCAACACTGACAATCTGGATTTAACCCATCCCTACTTTTGGTCCGGGTTCACCCTGGTGGGCAGCCCTTGGTAAAGTCCTTGCTCGGCAAGTTGATCACCCCGGTAACAAGCTTTACCTGAAGCCTCCAAAGGATAAGCTGAGTAATAATTCCTTGTGACTGAAACGAAAAAAAGCCTGGCTGGCTGCTTTCTCCGCAGGCGTTTTTGTCGGAACGCATCTCCCTCCACCGCTTTGACTAACTATGTTTTTCCCCTGCCGTCCGGCAATTTTTTCGGCGTCTGCTGTCGCTACAGGAGCGATCGCCATTACCTTTGGGCAAGCTTCTACGGCGATCGCCCAAAGCATTACTCCTGCCCCCAATGACCCTTTTACCCAAGTTGAACAACAGGGTAACCAGTTCACCATTACCGGCGGCGACATTTCAGCCGATAATGCATCCCGCTTCCACAGCTTCGGCGAATTTAATTTAAACGCGGGGGAAACCGCTACATTTATCACCCCCGCAGAAACCCAAGCTGTGGTGGGGCGGGTAGTTAATGGCAACCCCTCCCTAATTGACGGCACCCTGCAGCTACAGGGCAGCCAAGCCGATCTCTATCTTCTCAATCCAGCAGGAATCGTCTTTGGGAAAAACGCCGCCCTTGATGTGCCCGGCAGCTTTACCGGTACATCGGCAAGCGGCGTCGGTTTTCAGGACGGTGTGGGCAACGTGCGATGGTTCGACGTGTTTGGGCAGACAGGCGGCGCAGATTTATTGGGAACCCCTTCACTGTTGCGGTTTGAAATTGAGCCCCCCGGCAGCATCGCCACCTTTGGAAATTTGACGGTGGGTCGGAGTGAAAGGATCACGCTGGCGGGGGGAAATATATTGCAAACTGGTACTCTGACAGCCCCAGCAGGCACGATCGCCCTAGTCTCCTTAGCAACGAATCGAATTCTAAGGTTTGAACCGCTAGAGCAGTTTTCCATTGTTAGCTCCGATTCTGACTTAGGGGGCAACACAGGTATATTTCCCGTCGCGACGACCAATCCGATGGGAGCTACCATCAACCCTCTGGATTTACCGACACTGCTTACTGGGGCAGAGGGATTATATCCAGCCACGGCGGTGTCGGTGACGGAAGATCAGCAAATCGTCCTGCGCGGGACCAATTTGAGGGGCGATTTCACCGGGAATACCGCGTTGGATTTTGTCCCAGGCTCCACCATCGTTAATGGACTCCTTGATATTAGCAGCAGTGATATTCAGTCATTTCGAGCTGGAATATCTGTTATCACTGGACGACGGGTAAGTTTTATCAGCGGCACCATCGACGGGCGAGGGATCCGAAGCGCCGGTCTAATCCGGGTGGGCAACGATATTCGCGATCGCCCCAGCCAGATCATCACGGAGCAAGTCACTATTGATGGCGCGTCGCTAATTGACAGCAGCGCTCTTCTGCAAGGAAACGCCGGAATTGTGACGGTGATCGCCGCAGGGGAAACTCAGCTTTTGGGACAGGTAAGGGCTCAGGGTGGAGCGCTCGCCGGCAATGGCGGCATTTTCATCACCTCTGGCGATTTAACAACCGGCGATTTAGACGTAAGCGCCGTCAATGGTCAGGCGGGGGCGATCGTGGATTCTGATAGTCCCCTCGCCGCCAGTTTAAGCAATGGGTTCGCTGGATTTTTGTCCACGTTTGGAATGATCTCGGCGTTCGAAGAGTTTAATTCGATTCTTGATGCCTTGGTTGAACAGGTTGATGTGAAAGATCCAACGGCCCTGGCGTCGGCGATCGCTGCGTTGGATATGGAGATGTTTAGCCCTGAGTTTGCGCAGGCGTCAGAAATCGCGATAGAAACCCTAGGGGAATTTGAGCAGATTTTGGATGCGACCTTTAATCCAGAAGCGGATTTTAAGGTCAGAAACAATATCGAAGTGCAAAATCTTGCTGGCCTATTGCCCAATAATGCAGCGGGCACCCTGTTGGCAACGGTGGATGCTAGCTCGGCTCAGTTGCGCCAAAGGCTGGGCGATCGCCTTGATGAACTGACGGCGTCGGAGCTGGTGGGCAATATTGAGCATTTGCGGGCGGCGGAATACGGCGATCACTGGGGAGTGACCTATCAGGCTCCGGCGGTGGAGTCCTCCGTTGACTCAATCCAGACGATTTTGAAGGGAATTGCCCAAAACCCTGGCAAAAAAGCAGCGGTTGTTTACGCCTTTATCCATGACGATGATTTGGAATTAACCCTGGTTTTGCCTACGGGGGCTCCAAAGCGCCATCGATTTAGAGGCGTTGTTCCGTATCTGTTGGCGGCGAATCAAGAGCTGCGCTGGCATATCACCAACCCCCTTCAGGAAAATCCTGAAACCTATCAAAAGCCCGCCCAGACCCTATACCGATGGCTGCTGGCTCCTTTTCGAGAGACGTTAGACCAGCAAGGGGCGGAACTGCTGCTGTTTTCCCTAGATTCAGGACTGCGATCGCTCCCCCTGGCGGCGCTCCACGATGGGCAACAGTATTTGGTGGAAAACTACGCCACGGCGATTATTCCCAGCTTTGGACTACTGGAAACCCAATACCAGCCCCTAACGGACGCCACGGTGCTGGTGGCTGGAGCATCACGCTTTAATGAATTGGACAACTTACCCGCGGTACCGGTGGAGGTGGCGGAGATTCAGGAAAACTGGCAAACCGTCAGTCTGATGGAGGAAAACTTTACCCTCGATGCCATGCAGACGGTGCGGCAACAGTCGGAGTTTGCGATCGCCCACCTAGCCACCCACGCCATCTTCCGCGACGGCAGTCCCAGCAACTCCTTTGTGCAGCTTTGGGGCAATGAACGGTTGACGCTAGATGCGATCGCCTCCCTAAATTTCCACAGCCCACCTTTGGAGCTATTGGTCCTAAGCGCCTGCCAAACCGCCTTCGGCAACACCGCCGCCGAGCTGGGATTTGCGGGGCTGTCAGTCCAGTCCGGAGCCAAAAGCGTTGTAGCAAGTCTATGGCAGGTCAGCGATACGGGGACTCTAGCCTTAATGTCGGAATTCTATAACCGCCTAGGAGATATTCCCACTAAAGCTGAAGCCCTACGCCAGGCTCAGCTGGCAATACTGCGTAATGGCGCGATCGTCGATGCTCCCATCGAAAACATCGCATCGTTGCAGGCATCCGAAGTATTGTTTTCCCCCACCCTCACCATTGACCTAACCCATCCCTACTTCTGGTCCGGCTTTACGCTGATCGGCAGTCCTTGGTAAATATTCTCAGCCCCTTAGGCATAGGCTCTAAACAGGAAACCACAATTGCAAGCGGTATGGAGGTGGTTCGTCTGCAATCTCTCGTCTGTAATTTTAAGAAGCAAGAAGGATATCAGCTACGAGAAAAAGAATCCTCCCCAGCCACAGCTAGAAAGGATTTACCTAACAGGTATAGTCCGCGTCTGTGGGAGGTCGGAAACCTGGCTTTAATCACACAGGGGTACGTCCAACCGCCCACAGATAAGCGTTTTTTACCCTATGGGGTGGGAGAACACTCTCCGCCTAGACCTTCCACGATGGAGCAGGTGTTGTATTCCAACATGCCAGTGTAGGTTGCTCCAGGCGTACCCTCTGCGCCCAAGCCATCTGCCAGCAGGACATTCTCAGAGATTTCAACATCCGCTTCGCCCGCAACCGTCTTCAGGACGCGATCGTCAGAAGTCAGCTCGGCAAAGATGGTAGGGATACCCTTTTCACGAATGGCGTTAGCCAACTCTTCAACCTGGGCAGCACTGGGCTCTTCTTCCGTGGAAACCCCCAACAAGGTGCCCTCAACCTCTAGCCCGTAGGCTGCGGCGTAGTAGGACATCGCATCGTGGGTGGTGATCAAGCGGCGCTTGTCCTCGGGAATGGTGGCAATCTGTTCCGGAATCCAGGTGTCCAGAGCCTTCAGCTTAGCCGTCAGCTTTTCAGCATTTTCGGTATACAGATCGGTGTTGTCCGGATCAACCTTGATGAGGTTATCGCGAATCAACTCAACCATTGCCAAGCCGTTCTCAACGTCATGCCAAACGTGGGGATCGGGCTCCAATTCTCCGTCTTCTTCTGCTTCAATCAGTTCCTGCACGGACTCATCATGCAAAGCAATTTTGGGCGCTTCGGAGTCAGAGGCGGTAGCCATGTCGATGATGGAAGGCTCAAAGTTTAGTCCTGCATAGAAGACTACGTCGGCCGCATCGACAGCTTCCCGATCAGAGGGCTTCGCTTCATAGGTATGAGGATCTTGGTCGGGGGGAATCAGGCACTTCAAGTCCACTGAATCAGCCGCAATTTGAGAGGTCAAATCGCAAATGACGCTGTAGGACGCAACTACGTCGATTTTGGAATCGTCTTCTGCTACATCACCCGCCGCTGCATCATCAGATCCGGCTGCGGTATCTGAGTCGCCTTGGGTTGAGCCTGTACAACCTGCAACAGCGATCACAAGGGCGGTCGCCACCCCAAGGATTCCCTGCTGTCGTATGAAATTGCGTTGCATTTTCCTTCCTACTTGTTCTGACTATTAAAGAATTGCCGAAAGTGCTGGGAATAGAAAAACACTCTATTGCCGAGGACTAATGCAAATGATTAGCGTTTACATATAACATACTTTTCAGTTTCCAGTACACCCACTGAGGGTAAAGAGGAATCGCCAAAGCAGTCAGGGAGCGTAGCATACGTTACGATTCCACTGTTCTCTGGAGCTGCTTCGCTTCAATTGCCTTTACCTGCTCAAAGGACTTAGCAGCCAATATTGCTGCCACTAGGCTTGCTGCTTGCATGAAGCTAAATTACAATTACTTCCTTGCCTTTGTCATAGGTTGATATCGATGCTAGAAGTCCGAAATTTGTCAGTCGATTATCGAGGCACCCGCGCACTCGAAGATGTCAACTTATTCATACCCTTGGGGCAGCTAGTGGGCATTATCGGACCCAATGGCGCAGGTAAAAGCACCCTGGTCGAAGCCATGCTGAACTTAATCCCGGTGACGCAAGGGAGCGTTCGGTTTAAGGACAGACCGCTGAAAAATCAGCTCATCAAAACTAGCTATGTCCCCCAACGCTCCCTCATTGACTGGGATTATCCGGTAACGGTTTGGAACGTGGTGATGATGGCTCAGACGGTTCAGGCGGGGCTTTTCCGTGGGGTTAGTCGAAAGGCTCAAAATTTAGCCCGTGAATCCCTTGAGCGGGTTCAGTTGTATGATTTGCGCGATCGCCCCATTGGTGAACTATCGGGTGGACAACAGCAGCGCGTTTTTCTGGCGCGAGCATTGGCAAAAGAAGCCGAACTACTAATATTTGATGAGCCTTTTACAGGGGTTGATCGCAAAACTGAAGATATTATCTACGACATTTTTCAAGAGCTACGTACCGAAGGAAAAACGGTACTGGTGATTAATCACGATTTGGGTGACTCTCTAGCGATCTACGATCAGCTCCTCCTTTTGAATAAGCGCCTGATTGCCCAAGGTCCCCGCCAGGAGGTGGTTACCTCTGACAATCTAGAACGGGCTTATGGTCGAGGACTTGCCCGCGTCTTTGCCTAGACGCCATCACTGTGGACCGCATTAATTTTCAAAGGAGATAAAAAACACTTCATGCTGGATTTGATTCTTGGACCGTTGTCACTATCGTTTATGCAACGGGCACTCATGATGGGTGTTTTGCTCGGGGTTTTGTGCGCAGTTGTGGGGAGCTACATGATTGTGCAGCGGATGGGAATGTTGTCCCATGCCATTTCTCACTCGGTGATGGCGGGTTTGCCCGTTGCTTACGTACTTGGATTAGCCCTGTCCCTTGGGGCGTTGGTTTCGGGAGTGCTTAGTGCCTTAGTGCTTTATCTAATCGAGTCAAAGTCCCGTGTGAAAACTGTTAATAGATTATAGAGAATTAATGATTATGTAAAGCCGAGTACATCAAGTATATTCACTTAGCTTATTACTGAGAATTCACGTAGTATCCATGAGTGTTTACGTGAAATTTCTCA
>JBCCTE010000081.1:0-8941 GCA_039198915.1 Cyanobacteria bacterium P01_D01_bin.73
AGTCTGTGGGCCATACCCAGATTTTTCCGTCCTGACCGCTGCTGACTAGATCGTGCCCGTTAGGGGTGAAAGCCAAGGTGCGCACTCGTGCGCTGTGGCCCTTTAGCTTACCCAGAGCATTTCCGGTATGGGTCCACAGGCCAATCCGATTGTCTCCTCCGGCAGTTGCCAGCAGATTTTGGCGCGGACTAAAGGCGATCGCCCAAACCGGTCCCCGGTGAACGTGGAGGGGCGTCCGGGTTTGTTGTCCGCTGAGGTTGTACCACTGGAGCAGCCCCCGCTCGTTGCCGATAACGATGCGATCGCCTTCAGGGGTGAACTTAACCGACAGCAGCTTATCCCCCTGCACCTGGGTTTCAATTTGCCGCAGCAGCCGACCGTCGCGGTTCCACACCAGGGCAAACCCCTCGTCGCCAACGCTGACAAACTGGGTGCTGTCGGGGGAAATATCCACGGCGTTAACGACTGCCCGGTGACCAATAAGCGGCAGTCCCTTGGGGCGTCCTTCGCTGTCCCAAATTCTCAGGGTGTGGTCGGCGCTGCTGGTGACTTTCCACTCGCCGTTGGGGGCGACCGCCAAACCGGTAATGCCCTCACCGTGTCCGCCGCCCACCTCCGGGGAATCATTGCGGGCGCCGTCTGCCCCCCAAATTCTCAGGCGACGATCCCCCTGCGGGCCGTAGTATCCACCGCCGCTAATAATTTCCCGCGTTCCAGGGGCGATCGCCACTGCATTGACGCGGCTGCCCGGTCCCTCTGCCGCCGCCATCTTATTCTCCAAGGGACGATCCACCGGTTTGCCGTCCATTGTCCAGCGTCGCAGAGTGCCATCCCGCCCCGCCGTCACCACGATGGACAGCTCATCTTCCCGCTTTCCCTTAGGAAGAAGCCGTCCACTTAGGACAGCCTCAACGGAATCCTCGGCCTGGTTCGGTAGGTCAGAGAGGGGCAACGGCGGCAGGGGGAGGACAGGGGGCTGAATCGCCATGGATAGTACCTCTTGCTGGGGGGTTCTCCAGAATCTACCTAGGGGAACGCTGTCCATATCCCACAGGTTGATGGCGCCGTCCTGTCCGCCGCTGAATAGCACCTGACCATTGCGGCTAAAGGTTGTCGAGAGGATCAGCCCTTCGTGGCTATAGCGGGGCGGAAGGGAACGCTGTTCATTGAGATCCCACAGCTGAATCGTGCCTTCGCTGCTGCCGCTGGTGAGGAAATTCTCTTCGCTGTCGAAGCTGAGGGAGGTCACCGAAGCCTGGTGTTCCAAATGGAAGGTGTGCTCGGTTTGGCGATCGCGGTAGGACCAGAGCCGCACGGTGCCGTCGGTGCCGCCGCTAGCCAGCAGTTCGCCCCTGGGACCAAAGGCGAGGGAACGAATACTGCTGCCCCCTTCAAAGCTGGGCAGTGTGGTGCGATCGCCATTTTCCAGGGACCACAGGATAATTTCAGAGCTGCTGAATCCGCCGGACGCCAGGGTTTTACTGTCCTGGGAAAACGCCAATGCCACGGATGCCGACGGCACATCTTCTTCAATGGTGCGCTCCAGCCTTGCCTCCTCCAAATCCCAAATTTCAATCACTCCCTCGGAGCCGGAAACGGAGACGCTGGTGGCGGCATAGCGTCCGTCGGGACTGACTGCCAGCGCCTCGACTCGCCCCCGTCTGGGCAGCAGCGGCATGGGAACCGTTGGCCATCCCTTTCGGCTCCATAGGCGCAGGGTGCCGTCTCGCCCCATGCTGACGATTTTGTTGCCGCGATCATAGAAGGCAATATGCTCGACGGGGGAATCGTGGGCTTCTATGGGAAAAGTTTGAGCGATGCCTTTGCTATTCCACAGGCGGATGGCGCCGTCAAACTGTCCGGTAACAACGGTGTCGCCGTAGGGGCTGAAGGCAAGGCTGGTGACTAGGGATTCGCGCGATAGGATAGCTCGCCGTTTTTCAAGGGGAGCTTGGACGGCATAAAGAAGGCTGCGGCGGATGGGGCGATCGCTCTCAGGGCGAAGCAGCACCCAGGGAGACTGGGTTTCGCTGGAGGCTCCCAGCGCCATCAGCACGCCTTCAGCCGTATCGGTGCCCAAGGCTAGCTCGGCGTTGGAGCTTTTTTCTCGGACCCGAGCGCGCCATTCTTCCATCTGTGCGCCGAAGAAGGAGAAGGCGATCGCCGAAACTACGCCAATGCCCCCCAGGGTGATCCAGCGGCGAATGGTTTGATTGCGGGTAACGCTGGCACGGGCAAAGGCGGCTTCCTGGCGATTAAACCAGCGCTTTCCAGGCTCTGCCTGCAAGGTCTGGGACAGCATCGGCAGGCGGGGATTTTTCGACCACAGATACCGCCGGGAATATTGGTGCTGCTCCCACTCGCGGATGGCGGGCTGCAGCAGTCGGTGCAGGGTCATTTGTTCGCGCCCCTGCTGCTGCCAGTCTCGCAGCCGCTGCCAGCCCAAAATCAAGGCATCGTGGGCGGGCTCAATGTAGCTGCTGCCGTCGAGTTCGGTGCCCTGGACAAATAGGCGCGCTCTGACAAATCGCGCCAGGATTTCGTCAATGCGATCGCGAGCGCCGGGCTGTTCGTAGTCCAATTCCCGCAGGTTCACCCGCCGCTTGGCCAGCTTGCCGCCACCGCTGGACGTCACCATACGCAGCAGCACGTGGCACAGGGTGAAGGGATAGATGGGATCTTTTGCGATTAGCTCATCACATTCCGCATCGGCGCGACGGGCGAGGGATGTGGCTACGCCGCCGATGGTTTCGTAATCGTCGAGGGTGATGGCGCGATCGCTGCGTTTCCCGGCGCGGGTGGCGGTCAAAAATGCCAGATACAGTTCGCTAAGGGCGAAGGACAGCAGCGGCAGCGAGCCAGCGGTTTGGGACACCTCGTCAATAAGTCGATCGACCAATCCCGGCGGATCGAAATAGATAGCGCGGGCGGCGGCGGGTTCCAAAATTGCCTCCCGCAGTTGCGATCGCCCCATCACCGGCACAATAAAGCGACCATCAGCCCACACCGGCTCCAGGGGCGAATCCAAAAACTGCGGCTCAAAATCTGATCGCAGAGTCAAAATCACCCGCAGCTGATCCGGCCAATCCTGCAACAGCTTCATGATTGTGCTCAGAAACTGCGCCTTCACGTCCTCCTGGGGCTTGTCAGGCTCCGGCGTCGCGTCAGTGATTGCCCCGCTGGCGCGATCTTCCGTTTGGGTAATCAACTCTTCGCACTGGTCGATAACCAACAACAGCTTGGGCGGCTTGGACTCATCCCCTTGTCTACTGGAGCCGGAATTTTTTCGCCCCTCCCGCACCAGTTCTTCCAACCGCAACTGTAGGGCAACGCTTCCAGACTCCCGCGATGCCAAATCCAGCGCCTGACCGCGATCGCCCAGAAGAATCAAATTAAATGCGCAGAAGGGATCTTGTCCCGGTCGCATCGGCTCCAGCACCGTCCAGTGATCCTGCTCCTTCAGGGTTGGCACTAGCCCCGCTTTCACCAGGCTGGACTTGCCGCTACCCGACGCTCCCAGCACCACGGTCAGGGGATTGCTCTCCACAAAATCCGCCAGCTCATTGATGACCTTCTGCCGTCCAAAAAACAGCTCCGTATGCTTCTCATCAAAAGCTTCCAAGCCGCGATAGGGATTGTTGCGCTTATTAAGGGGCGGCGCTGGCTCCAGGGATTTCGGGTCAAATCCCGGCACCGTAAAGACAAACTCTCCCTTATCGTGACCCCGCAGTTGGCTGAGCCCCGGCGTCTGGGCATTGGTCGCCTTTGCTAACTCCGAATTCAGGTAAACGTACAGCTCCGTCGCCGTAGTTACTCCGTCCTGGGACAGGTCCCCTTTCCCCAGCAGCGCCTCCATCAACAGCTCGGCAAAGGGCGAATGTTGCTCCCCATCTCCCTCGCGATCGCCAAAGCGAGACAGCACATCTAACGCCTTTTCATCGTGGGCGGCGGAGGTGATCACCTGTCGAGCATTACCCCGCAAAAACCGATCAAAACGCTCCCGATACATCCGCTTCGATGGCACCGCCTTCCGCGTTAACCCCGCCCAGCGAAAACTTCCGGCAAAACAGCAGTCCAACACCACCAGCAAATGTTTACAGGGCAGCTTAACGAGGGAGTCGTGCAGCTCCTGCATGGGCAAGAACGTGTCTTCCTCGGTGGTGGCGTCCTGGGGAATGGCGTAACCGATGGGACCGTCGGCGCTGTCGGCTCCGTCCAGGGCGATGCCGTGTCCGGCGAAGTAGAAGAAGAATCGCGTTTTTGAGGTGACGGTTTCTTGCAGGTAAAACAGCGCCTTGCGAATGCCCTCGGCGGTGGCGTCTTCATCGCACAGCACCTGGGTCCGGTAGCCAAAACTTTCTTCGAGCAGGCTGGCGATCGCCTGGGCATCATTCACGGCACTGCGCAGGGGCGGAATCCCACCGCTGTAGGCATTAATGCCAATAATCAGAGCCTGGAGATCGTCTAGGGCAGCGGACATAGGGCAAGGACCGACGGTGGCAGATGGAATCGCGAAGAGATTACGAGGGAGGAATAGGAACCCAAAAGCTGAAAACTCTCTGGATTCCTATTCTAATAAGGTGCTTTTTAAGACGTTGGTGTTCCTTAGCGACCGTTAATAGTTGCCCGAAAAACTGGCAGCTTTTTCTAAAGCACTTTTCTAAGGCATGTCGTATAGCAGTGTTCTTAGTTCCGCGGTTCGCAGGCGGGTTGCTTCCGCTAGGCAGTGGTTTTGATAGCCTTCGAAGCCAGTTCCCCCAACCGCCGGCGCCGTTTCTACTTCGCATTGGAAGTCCCGCATTTTGATCCAGGCAAGCTGCGCCTTAGTCAGGGTGTCCTTGGAGGACGCCGATAGTGAGCCTTTCAAATCCTGATAAATCTCGTTCAGCGTCTTGTCGTCCCGCGCATAAACCAAGCCCGCACAGAAATTTTGCACCGTCGTCGGAGCGCTAGGGTCATCGCAGTCCACCACATCTCCTTCAATGGAAACTTCCCCCAGCCCGGTGCCTTCCGATAGCCCCGATAGCAGGGTTTGATTGGCGATCGCATTCAGCTGCGTTTGACGATTGCGGGTCAGCGAAATCAAACACTGCCATCGTCCTCCCCGCTGTTCGCCGTACAAGTCCACCTCAATCTGACAATTGCCGTCGCGCATCGTTTCCCAATTCATCTGAGACGCCATCAGTTTTTTGCGGCTGTCCTGGGGCAAATCCACCAGCAGCTTGTCGTATATCTGAGCAACCACCTGCTGAACGCCCATCAACTCAGGTCCCAGCGCTGGGGGAGGGGATGCTTCAGCAGCTGGAGCTGGCACAGGCGCAGATGATGGTCCTGCATTTGGTGGTGGGGCACTGGCGGGGCCGGCGGCATTGAGGGGAGCTGCGGGGGCGGGCGTAGCTGAGGCGACGGGGGCAGGACTGGCTTCACTGGCGGCACCTTCCGCAGCGGGCGGGGGACTTTGGGATTCATAGGATTCGCCGCTCGATTCGCCACCGGACTCACCGCCACCGCAGCTTGCCAGCATCATCAGTCCCAAAACACTGCCCGCCAACCTCAAACCTAGATTTGCCTTCAACTTCTCTGTTTTTAACTTTGCCTTCGATGCCATAGCCATTTTTATTGCCACTTCGTGGCGCTAGATGTTGTCACTGGAATTGATGGTTCAAACTCGCGATCGCCCCCATTTCCCGCACCTTAACCAACGGTTCGCGCAATCCACCCCAACTGTGACAACAAAGCAACTCCCGTAGATAGCCAACTTCCATAGACTCTAACCGACGGTCTATCCGCGCACTTACTCAGACTGTGCACCTAGCCAAGTCGCGCACTTTCCGGGCACAGTATCAAACGATATCGATATGATGAAAGCGCCCGTACTTGAGTGATACAACAATTTCCCTTGTCGATTTCTATGGCTGATCCAACGTCAAAAAACGCATCAACAGCCGCTCAAGCTCCCCAGTCTCCCCCACCCCCTCCCCTAATCCCTGGTCAGACCATGGCGACGATGTTGGCGGCAATGGAGCGGTTAATTGAGGTGGTGGCTCAGTTGCGATCGCCCGACGACGGCTGTCCGTGGGATCTTGCCCAGACGCCGGAAAGTCTGACGCCTTACATTATCGAAGAAGCCTACGAAACCGTTGATGCCATCAAAGGCGGCGATCGCTCTGCCATTGCGGAAGAGCTGGGGGATTTATTGCTACAGGTGGTGCTCCAAGCTCAAATTGCGCGGGAGGCGGGGGATTTCGATATGACCGCGATCGCCAACGGAATCGCCGATAAGCTGATTCGCCGCCATCCCCATATTTTTAGCGATGGTGACGCAACAACCACCGACGAAGTGCGTCAGAAATGGGAGGAGATTAAGGCACAGGAAAAGGGAGAAACCTTGGAGGAAAGCCAGCGCCTGAGCCGCAAACTGGACCGTTACGCGCGATCGCTTCCGCCGCTGACGGGATCGATGAAAATTTCCAAAAAGGCTGCTTCCGCTGGGTTTGAGTGGGATTCCATGGACGGCGTTTGGGAGAAATTCCACGAGGAGGTGGACGAGCTTAAGGAGGCGATCGCCCAGTCGGATTTGGAGCATCAGGAGTCGGAGCTGGGGGACGTTTTGTTTTCGCTTATTCAGGTGGCTCGCTGGCAAAAGCTGGACCCGGCACAGGCTTTGACGAAGACCAATCACAAATTTGTAAAGCGGCTGCGGCTGATGGAAGCCTTGAGCGATCGCCCCTTGCAGGAGCACACCCTTGCCGAGCTAGACGATTTATGGAACCGTGCAAAGGCTCGCCTGCGTGCTGAAGTCGCCAGCGCCGGGAAAAACGCCAACGCTCACTAACGCCAAAAAACACCGCTCCTATGCTGCCCAAACCCTGTGAACTTCCTGCCGCCCTCCGCCCCGGCGACACCCTACGCGTAATTACTCCCAGCGGACCTCTCACCAATCTCGATAGCATTCAAGCCGGGGTAGACATTTGGAGATCGCACGGTTTTGAAGTGGATCTGGGACCGGACGGCGACCTGGAACGCACCCATGGCTATTTGGCTGGCACCGACGCTGAACGCCGCCAACAGCTAACGGACGCTCTCACGGACCGTCGATACAAAGGAATTCTTTGCGCTCGGGGGGGCTATGGTGCTACTCGCCTGCTGGAGGATTTTGCTTGGCCATTTATGGCCGCCGGAGCCCAGGCGTTGCAGTACGGTCAGGCGATCGCCCCTAAATGGCTAATCGGCTTTTCTGATATCACCGCCCTGCTGTGGAGCTTAGCCAACCAGGGTATTGCTGGACTGCATGGTCCCGTATTGACCACCTTGCGCGATGAATCTGATGAAACTCGCGATCGCCTTTTTGCCATTGTCCAGGGGCAACCTGCACCGCCATTAATAGGTGAAGGCTGGGGCGGCGGTCGGGCGATCGGGCGACTGTTCCCCGGCAACCTCGCCGTTGCGACCCATCTCCTCGGTACCCGCCACTGTCCCAACCTTACCGATGCCATCCTCGCCTTCGAAGACATCGGCGAATACCCCTATCGCCTGGATCGCTTTATCACCCACTGGCGCAACACTGGGCTACTGCACAACATCGCCGGCATCGCCCTTGGACGCTTCAGCCAGTGCGATCCACCGCCCAATCGCTCCAGCCTCAGCGTTGAGGAAATGTGGCGCGATCGCCTAGACAACCTATCAATCCCCATCGTGTCAGGTCTCAACTTTGGGCACAGCGGCAACAACGCCGCCCTCCCCACCGGCTGCCTTGCGGAAATAGACGGCGATCAAGGGTCACTGTCACTGATGTAAAAAGTTGCTGATGTCCCCCAGAATCCCACGACAATAAAAAGACCGAGTCTTAAATTCAAAGACTCGGTGATAACAGTCAAGGAGTAGTGTGGTGCAAGGTCAAAAGATAGCGAGACGGGGTTAATTCATTTCGCTACATTCACCCAAATTTTTCAGTTGGAGCTCCGACGGCGGCGCAGTTGAGAGCCACCGAAGGCAGTGGCGCCTAAAAGACCAACAATGCCAGTGGGCTCGGGAACTTCAGCGGGAACCTCAGGCTCTTCCACCTGAACGATATAACCGTCCATTCCTAAGCTGTCGTTAATGCACTCTAGCCAGAGCTTGGCGATGAAGTCACCGGTCATTCCTTCGGTCATCTCGAAGCTAAAACCAAAGGTTTCTTCGCCGGTTTCGGCACCGCCAAAAGCAGCATCAAAATCCAACAGGCTTTCAGAGGACAGCATGGTGATGTCGCCCACTTTGGTGCCGCTCTCCAAAACGTTGCCAGCCTGGCGATAAGCCTGATTGCTGAAAATGGCATCGTCACGCTCGTCGCCGAAGAAGCGAGTCTCGCCCTTCATATTGTTCGTGACGTAGTCTCTATAGCTTGTAGCCCGGCTCCAACCGGAGTTGGTGCTGGTTACATCCTTGGTGGTGATGTCGCTGTACAGTCCTACTTCAGAAACGCCGGAATCGTTGGTGCCAGCAAAGCGTACGCCGTATTCGGTGCCGCCGAAGTCCAGCATCAGGTCGCCGTAGCCAACGTTTTTGTCAGCCGCGCCGCCCCAGTAATTCCCCTCAATTCCCATTGCCGAGTTGATGGCAAAGGAGAGAGTGTTACCGTTCTGCTTGTAAGCCATGCCGTAGACTTCGAAGATTCCGTTGCCGCCGGTACCGTCGTTGGTGGAGTCTTGGAAATAGGTCCAGCCGTCGTGGTTGCCGACGAAGGGGTTGGCGGAGGCGATTGGGGCGATCGCTACCACGGTGGCAGCGGCAGCCAGCGCTGAAACCAGCGTGGAGGTGAGTTTTTGCATTGGAGTAATCCTAAATTGAACCTAGTTATCTGTTGCGAAGGTTCGATGCACGTTATTAGCGGAATGTCAGAAGCTTTACGTAACGGGAGTTTGCTCACCCAAGCGGTTAGACCATGCTGGGGGCTAAAACT
>JBCCTE010000082.1:0-8918 GCA_039198915.1 Cyanobacteria bacterium P01_D01_bin.73
GACTTGCAGAAGGTATCTAAGGAAATAGGACTCGAACCTACTCTCAATGAGGTGCAACTCCACGCCCCTTATTGAGAATCAGATTCATTAGAACCCATTTGAACATAGCTGAGAATAGTTGGCAATACGGCTGTCACAGAACTTTATCGCCACATTGTTGTCTGTGTAACTTTTTCCATGTAGCCGACGTTGCAGCAACAGCGTAGCACAGCCATAAACCTTGAAAAAATGACTAGTTTTCCAGTTTCGACTGCCTCCACAAGGGGCTCAAATGCAGACTTTTGAGCTTTACATTGTTAACAGCTGCACTTTTTTCGCAATAAAAATCCCGGTTTCGATGCGTGAACTGTTCTTGAATGGGGGACGTACTCAATTGAGATTCCAGTTTGGTTACTGTTGGGGAGTTGTCTTCCGATGTGTTTTGTCTGAGTGAATGCTTTAGCGGAAATCTATTATTTATTGTGGTGATAGGTTGCGGGGTAGTTCCCAATGAAGCGCTCAAGTCAGGATTTCTCTTCCAAAGATTCCGAAGATGCCGCCCACTGCGATGCTGGGCGTCCTATGCCTGAGCGTTCTATGGAAGAGCGCAGTTTACGGAAGCTTAATTTATGGGGGATGGGCTTGCGATCGCGTAATTTGCAGGCGCGGCTGTTGCTGTCTCATTTAGCGGTTTTGGTGGTGGGGCTTGGGATTTTTGTGGGAGTGGGATTGGTGTCGTCGCCGCAGTTGTTTGTGGTGCAGTTGGAGCGGCTAGAGATTGCGGGGTTTCAGATTTCCCGGGCGCGGCGGCAGTTGATTCGCGGATTTGATTTGGTATGGCGGCAAAGTAGTTTTTGGTCGGCGATCGCGGGGGCAGCAACGGCGGGTGGGGTGAGTTTCTGGGCATCGCGGCGTATTGTTAGACCGCTTAAGGAAATGGAGGCGGTGACGCGGCAGTTGGCGGCGGGGGACTTGGAGGCGCGGGTGCGGGCTTACGATATTGCGGAACTGGACCAGGTTGGGCAAAGTTTCAATGTGATGGCGGATAGTTTGGCTGGAGTGGAGCAGCGACGGCGGCAGTTGGTGGGGGATTTGACCCATGAGTTGCGATCGCCCCTGACGGTGATGCGGGGATATTTAGAGGAACTGGCGAGCGATGCCATTGAGCCGTCACCGGAGCTGTACGGACGACTGGTGCGGGAAACGCGGCGGCTGGAGCGGCTGGTGCGGGATACCCAGGAGCTGTCGAAGGTGGAGGCGGGGCATTTGCCGCTGAATATTCAGCCAATTAGCGGGGAGTCGCTGCGGGAGTTGATTACGGGTTTGGTGGACCAGCTGCGGGACCAGGTGGTGGAAGAGGAGCTGACGTTGGCGGTGGATTTGCCCCAGGACTTGCCGTCGGTGGCAGCGGATGGCGATCGCCTGCATCAGATTTTGGTGAATTTATTAAGTAATGCCCTGCGTCACACTTCCACTGGCACGGTGACGGTTTGGGCACGGCGATCGCCCGTAGTGTTTGAGCATCCTGCCCAGGTGCCGGATGAGGCGGATACTGCCGACAATACCCAAAGGTCCAAAAGCCTTTGGTTGGGGGTAACTGATACGGGGGAGGGAATGGCGGCGGAAAATTTGCTCTATATATTCGAGCGGTTTTGGCGGGGGGATTTGTCGCGCGATCGCCAAATTGAGCCCAATACACAACCGGGGCGCACCAGCGGAGCCGGTATTGGGTTGGCGATTACCAAACAGCTTGTGGAACGTCACGGGGGAAAAATCGTCGCAATTAGCGAGCATCACCGGGGCAGCACATTTTATTTCGACCTTCCCTTAGCTAAAACTGGGTGGAAATAACCACCGGATTTTTTGTGGATCCGCTTAGAATCGCGGAAGCATCTTCTAGAAAGGTTCTAGAAACTATTGTTGCTGTTCCAATTTGCAATAATTCGCGATTTTCAATTCGCCGTTTACAACACCGTTCGTCGCTTGTTTTGAGGTAATTTTGTGAGCTTTTTAGATTTTGCGCTTTCTCCAAATATTGCTTCTAGCCGCCGGTCTAGTCGCATTACCTCAACGGCGACCGACGGGCTGGAGGTGTTGTCGACGGAGTCTGATTCCCATTCAGATATGGCGATCGCCCCTGAAATCACGATCATCCCGATTCCCATCCGCTCTGAAGATGACGACTTAAATGTGCTGGTTCCCGTGGAAGATCGCCGAGGACTGTCGGGCGAGCGACGAAATTTAAACAGCATCGGTACCGACGGCAACGATGTCCTGACGGGAACCGCCTTTAACGACACAATTTTTGGCGGCAATGGCGACGATTTTGCCCGAGGCTTGGAAAGTACGGACATTTTATTTGGCAACCGCGGCAGCGACTCCCTGTTCGGAAATCAGGGCAATGACTCCATCTTCGGCGGTATGGATGGGGACTTCCTGCTGGGGGGACGCGACGGCGACATTATTAATGGCAATCTCGGCAATGATTTGGTCGGCGGCAACCTGGGGAACGATTCCGTGTTTGGCGGTCGGGACAACGATTCCGTGTTTGGGGGACAAGGGGATGACTTAGTCTTCGGTGACCTGGGCGACGATTTGGTGTCCGGCGACCTGGGGCGGGATACCCTCTTTGGCGGACCGGGGCGCGATCGCTTTGTGCTGCGACCAGGAGCCGGTGATCCCCTCGATACCCTGAGCGATGTGGTGGCCGACTTTGAGCGAGGCATCGATATTATCGAACTGGGCGGCGGGCTTTCCCTCAGCGACGTTGTTCTAGAATTCAGCACCGCCGACACTGGCAACACCGTGGTGCGGCAAATTTCCACCGGTGAAGCGCTGGGCGTTATTCGCGGCGTCTTCAACGTTCAGCTAACGGGCGCAGACTTTGGACAACCGACAGCCTTCCCCAACTTCGGTCCACCGCCGCCGGGAGGTGTTCCCGCACCACCGGCACCGCCCACGCCACCAGCACCCACGCCACCTCCTGCTCCAGCGGTGCTCTCCAGTGTGGACAACCCCAACTCCGATCCCCTCAGTGGAGCAGAGACGTTGGCGCAGTTGACCAGCCGAGGGAATGCGATCGTTTCTCAGGGCACAACCAGTTTCGTCGCCGGTTTCAACCAGGTCAATGCGGATAATCAGGACCCGCGGCTGGCACGATTCGACAATGGCAACCTGACTTGGTTGGGCAATACCTACGAAAATACCGGTGCTGATAGCCGTGCCCATGCGCTGCTTTGGAATGGGGCTAATGACCTGTATGCGGTGTTCACCATCGACGGAACCCAGGGCACAGTGAGCCAAGACTTCCGGCGATTTGCCACCAATGGCTGGCTAAATAATTACGGCATTGGCGGCGGACCACGGGCAGCGGTACTGGCTCGGTTGGATGCGGCGACGGGCAATATTCAGTCGGCGACCTACCTGCGAGCTCAGCTAGGCAGTGGTCGTACCAATACGTTGACGGTCGATGGACTGAACTTCGATGCCAGTGGCAACATTGTCGTAAATGCCACAACGGCGTTTTCACCTTTGAGGGTCGATCGCAGTCCCTTCAACTGCACCAATCCATCAGGCTTCAACTACACCCTGACTCTGTCGCCGGATCTATCCACCGCTCTTACTGCTTCTGCGGACCGATGCACCTAAAGAGCCTAGAGCTTGAGGTGAATGATCTAAACAGCGTTCAAAAATTGAACCTTTTCTAGGTCAGATCTTCACACGATGGCGCAGGCGATCGTCCTGAAAATACCTTAGCTATCTCGCAAAACTGGCCGTAGTGAATAACACACTCAAGGGCTGCGATCGCCGGAGAATCAAATCTCCAGGTACGTATCAACCCTTGTCCTGGTGACGTTTATTACGTCGCGTGTTGTCCTACGGCAATGTCATTTGTTTTGCCGCGAGGTAATTCTGTGGATTTTCTGGACCCGACATCTCCCCTCACTCCGCCAACTCGTGCCATCGCAGCAGGAACGGATTGGGGAACGCCTTTGCCTACAGGATTTCAGCCAAATGACATTGCTGTGGGTAGCTCGCCTGGCTTAGTGCCCATCACCATCTCGGCCGATGGAGGCGATCGCGATATTCTGAGTCTTTTGGCGGGGGAGCGGCGATCGCTGGTGGGGGGCGATCGCCGGAACCTCAACACCACAGGAACCAACAGTGGCGATGTGCTTACCGGGACTGCCTCCAGCGACACTATTCTTGGCGGCGGCGGCAACGACTCGGTTCTCGGGCTGGAAGGTGCGGACGTTTTATTTGGCAATCGCGACAACGACTCTCTTTTCGGCAACCAAGGCGGCGACAGTATCTTTGGCGGGCGCGATGAGGATTTTCTGCTGGGCGGGCGCGACGGCGACATTATCAATGGCAACCTGGGCAGCGATTTTGTCGGCGGCAATCGCGGCAACGATACGGTGTTTGGCGGGCAGGGCAGCGATTCTGTCTTCGGCGGCAAGGGCAATGATCTGGTCTACGGCGATCTGGGCGGTGATTTACTGTCCGGCGATTTGGGGCAGGACACTCTATTTGGCGGACCGGGGCGCGATCGCTTCGTTCTACGACCGGGAGCCGGAGCAGCAACCGATATCCTTAGCGATCAAGTGGCGGACTTTGAGCGCGGCACCGACCTAATCCAACTCGGCGGCGGCATCACCCTACGCGACGTGGTCCTAGAACTCAGCGCCACATTCCCTAACAGCACCGTCGTGCGCCAAATCACCACCGGCGAAATCCTAGGCGTCATTCGCAACACCATCAATACCCAACTCACCGGCGTAGACTTCGGCGAACCCACAACCCCAGCCAACTACGGTTCTGCACCCACACCGAGCAGCACACCTACGCCCACCCCAACTTCCGGCAGCACGCCCATCCCCGGCGGCGCACCAACACCCACGCCTACTCCCACTCCCGGCGGAACTGCTGGCGGCGGAGGGATTCCTACTCCCACTCCGACGCCCTCCCCTGGCGGCATCCCAACACCAACACCAACTCCGACTCCAACGCCAACTCCCGCACCTGGTGGCGATGCTTCCCTTTCCAGCGTTACTGGGTCCAACCGCCTCAATAGCGGCGACTCTTTGGCAACGTTAACCAGCCGGGGCAATGCCTCCGTCACCCAAGGCAACACCACCTTTGTGGCAGGCTTTGCCCAGGTGAGCGGCAATAATCAAAATCCACGCATTGCGCGCTTCGACAATGGCGTCCGAACTTGGCTGGAGGGCGACGCCTATGAAAGTGGGGGGGCGGACAGCAGCGCTCGAGGTTTGCTGTGGGACGGGGGGAGTAATTTGTACGCAATGTTCAGCATCGATGGCGCCCAGGCTCCAGATTTCCGTCGCTTTTCTGGTGGTGGCTGGCTGGATAGCTACGGAAGCGGTGGCGGTCCTGCGGTGTCAGTACTAGCAAAGCTGAATCCCACGACGGGGGCGATCGAGCGGGCAACTTATCTGCGGGCGCAGTTGAGCAGCGGCAACACTAACACTCTGAGGGTGACCAACCTAAGCTTCGACAGCAGTGGCAATGTGGTCGCCAATGCCGATTCATTCTTTTCGCCGCTGCGAACCGATCGCACCCCTTTCAACTGCTCAGGATCATCACCGTTCAACTACACCGTGACCCTCTCGCCGGATTTATCAACGGCTCTAAACGCTTCCGCCAGCGGCTGTTCCTAGGGACGTGTCCTTAGTATCACTCGTCTAGCGATCGCTCAATTTCTTCTAGGACTGGCTCTTGGGATTCTAGTTCTGGTAAGGGTTGGGCGATCGGCTGTCCCTGACTTTGCAACTCCGGCAAAGCGATTTCCTCACGCTCAGGCTGCTTGATGGAAATCGGCAACGCCACCGGAATCGGGCGGCTGGCGGCAATCTCGTCGAGCCAGTGTTGCGCCAACGGCAGCGTCTGTTCCAAATCGCCCAGGGCACGGGGAATGACCATCATGGCGTGCAGCTCCCCAATCTTTTCCGCCTCCATCATGCCTACTTCGATAGCTACGGCAACGTTGGCAATGGAGCCACGAACGATCGCCGTCACCAGCCCATCCCCTGTTGCTTCATAGGACGACAGCTGAATTTCCGCCGACTTCAACATGGCATCGGCAGCCCCCACCATCGCCGGAAATCCTCGCGTTTCCAATAGCCCCACCGCCTGATTCGCAAAAGGACTTTCTCGGGGATCAAACGCCATTTCTAAAAAACGGCGACTAATCGGGAAGATCGCCTCCATATTATTTTCCGGGCGAGAAATAATCGTCTTCCCCATTAGCTGCCCAAAATTCTGAGCCGTTTCCGCCCCCGCCTCCACAGCAATACGTACATCGGCAATTCCACCTCGCACGATCGCCGAACAGTGACCGCTACCAATTTTCTCAAAGCCCACCAAGGTCACCCCCGAAGACTTCAGCATCATATCCGCCGTCCCCACGATCGCCGGAAAGCTTGCCGTCGACACAATGCCAAGCGCACCTTCGTAAACCTTGGCTTTTTTGGAACCAGCAAACGTATCTGTCATAGGAAGCAAACCAGGGCTAAGCCAGATTCAAGCGAATTTGTTGCAAGGTGGTTGACGGGAATTTTATTGCAGCCTTTAGACGGAACTAACAACTGTGCTGCCGGACTCCATTCTAATCACCCCAAGGTCAAGCCCGCGCAAAAGCCAATAAAAAACCGGGACCAATCCATCGATCAGCCCCAGTCTGTAACGAAAACACAACCGCCAAGCTTTAACTGAAGTTGTAATTAACTCAGTTAAGCCCACTGGCTGAGCCTTTAATCCATATCGATTCCGAAGACGGTGCCGAAGACCTGCTGCACCTTGTCGCCGGAATCAATGGTTTCCAAAGGATCCTTCCGTAGGCGGTGACGCAGGCACAACACAATTACCCGCTTGATGTCGTCAACGGTAACTTCGGTACGCCCTTCAAACGATGCCAAAGCCTTTGCCGCACGGTTGGTTACGATGTCGCCCCGCAAACCATCCACATCCAGCTCCGAGCAAACCTGGGAAATTTGCACCTTCAGGTCGCGATCAATATCCACCGACTTCAGCAAATCCCGCGCCTGAACCAATTTCGCCTGCAACGCATCTTGGTCAGTCTGACGACTCTTCAAATAGTCAGAAGGATTGCTGTCGAACTCGCCGCGCTCCTCCACAATTTGCACCCGCAAATCCGGCTCCTTCACCGTGCGAATTTCCGCGTGCATGCCAAAACGGTCCAATAGCTGAGGACGTAGCTCGCCTTCCTCAGGGTTACCGGAGCCTACCAACACAAACCGCGCCGGGTGGCGAATGGAAATGCCTTCGCGCTCCACGGTGTTCCAACCAGATGCCGCCGAGTCCAACAGCACGTCCACCAGGTGATCATCCAGCAGGTTGACCTCGTCCACGTACAGGATGCCGCGATTCGCCTTCGCCAATAGCCCCGGCTCAAATGCTTTAACGCCTTCCGCCAGCGCCTTCTCAATATCGATGGTGCCGCAAACCCGATCCTCCGTTGCGCCCAAGGGTAGGTCCACCATTTGCACCTTTTTCATGGCGGTCGGTAGCGACTCTCCCTTGGCTAGGCGATCGCGCACCTCATCGCTCATCAACTCCACGTCTTGCGGATCGCTGCCGAAGGGATCGTCCGCCACCATTTCAATTTCCGGCAACAGGTCAGCCAAGGCACGAATCGTCGTGGATTTACCGGTGCCGCGATCGCCCATAATCATCACCCCACCGATTTTGGGGTCAATGATATTCAGCATCAAAGCGAGCTTCATTTCCTCTTGCCCGACGATCGCCGTAAAAGGGAAAACAGCGCGACGCTTTTGAGTAGATTCGGAGGAATTAGCTGCGGGCGGATTAGCAACGGCGGTAGTCACGGCGACTCTCTATTAAATGGTGTTGTAGGGCGATTTTGTAAATTGCAGGGCTCAGCGGCAAAATCACTCTGGAAAAACTGCTCTGAGGAATCAAAGCAATTTGTCTTTAGGACCGCGTCAGCGCTTCTGCACTAGAAAGCTATTGTGCCATAACAGCTTGAGTGAGGCTAAGCATAAATTCTCAAGCGCCATGGTCTAACACTGAAAAAGCCATGCAGATCGCGTTCATCAAACGCTCTACATGGCTTCGAAAGCTAGCTTAGTGACCTAAGTCTTTAGCCAAATGGCGGATTAAGCTGCAACGGACTGCTGATTAACCTTTGGAATGTACTCAATTTGGGCATAACCGCTGAAGATCAAGGTCTTGTCGCGGGTTTCGAGACGATTTAGCCGAAGGGTCAGCCCGTCTAAGCCGAACCGATCAAGGTCAACCATGCTGTCAAGCAGCTCCCCCAAAACTTTCGCAAATACTGCTGCGCGATCGCGAAGGTCCTCAGGAGTTTCCGATGCGACAAACTTCTGATTTGCAAAGACAATCCGTCGCCGCCGCACAACCTCAACGGTGGAATCAATGGTCACTGGAATCGCTTCCATGCCGATGGCTTCAACCACGGCCGACAGTCGCACTGAGTTGTCGTCATTAAGCGTAAGCCTGATGCCGCCGAAGGACACCGGCTGACCACCAGACACCTCCAGAAGCGCAGGTTCCTGACGATTAATCAGATGCTGGGTCACCAAAGGAGCGCTGAAAGCCTGATTCAAATCGGCTTCGGCTAGGGTGACCTGGGCGATCGCCTGAGTACCATTCTTCAGCGCCAGACGACCTTGCATCGCTGCACCAAAATCGATCGCCACAGCATCCGTCTCAAAATTCATTGATTGGGTGCGGAACTGACGACGGATAACTAGCCCAGCGCCTTCCATACGGAAACCGTCAAGACTACCTTGCAATAACTGTGCCGGAGATTGGCAACGCACATCAACGCTCAGGGACTCGCTATCCGAGAACATACGCCGTAGGGCTTCCGCCGCCACGGTGTTGATTAGCTGTTTGCCCCACTCCGGAGAGCTAGC
>JBCCTE010000083.1:0-8877 GCA_039198915.1 Cyanobacteria bacterium P01_D01_bin.73
CCGGGGACCTAAGAGTGCCCACGTCGTCGACTTTGTGATGAACAGCCCCTACGACTGTTTGCTGGGCAATCACGAAAAAATGCTGCTGGATCTGTTGCAGGATAGCCCCCAACAGCAGCAAATCCTACAGTCCTGGGTTATGAGCGGTGGTCAGGCTACCCTGATGAGCTACCAAGACCTGTTTCACGCTCCCGGCATTCCGTCTAACCATATTGAGTGGCTGGCGCAGCTTCCTCTATATATGGACTGGGGAGATTACTGGCTAGTCCATGCCGGCGTTGACCCTTCGTTGCCCATAGATTTCCAAACGGCGAATCATTTTTGCTGGATTCGTGATCCTTTCCATGCCTCGACAGAGCCCTATTTCGAGGACAAGACTATTGTCACTGGCCACACCATCACGTTCACTTTGCCGGGGATTGAGCCGGGAGAGGTGGTGCGGGGCAATGGCTGGATCGATATTGATACCGGTGCCTACCATCCTCGCAGTGACTGGATGACCGCGTTGGACGTGTCCAATGACCTTGTGCATCAGGTCAACGTGTACGAGTCCAAGAGTCGTACTTTGCCCCTCCGGGAAATCGTGAAATCCATTAATCCGAAGCAGATTCGCGATCGCGTTGCCGCCTGCTAGGAAATCTCTTCACTAAACTTTAAGATCAAGACCTGTGTGAATTTCGGACCCTCGACTCCTGATGTCAAGGGGAACAGCCTCCCATCACTTAAAATTTTTGACGTTTAATTTATTACACGCCTTAGATAAGCTTACGCAGCGCCCACCCCACGGGGTATTCTTTAAGAAGTTCTAAGAATTTATGTCGTTAGGGTTTCAAATTGCAAAATTCGGTTGAGGTCTAAGGCTTTGCGTCCTGGGCTTCAACGCTTGCACGCAAAGCCTTGGCGCCCTATTGATATGGTCAACCTCGAACTTCACGACCAGTTTATTTTCTCTGTAGGTGAAACGTTTTATCCAAGTAGTTGGAGGAAAACGGCCTTACATAATTATTGTCTCTACAGTCACCCTTCCCTTCCTGTCTATCAAGTCTTTGATCGAACCCAGAAGCTAGTAGGTTGTTTGCTGGGGTGGGCGATCGCCCCGGGGGAAAAGGTAATCCGTGATGATATCCGCCTGCCCTTTGTTGTTGACCTAGAGACCATCAATCGACTGGAAAGCTGGATATATGAGTGGGGCGGTCGCTTTGTTTTTATTGCCCTTGGTGATCGCCTCAAGCGCTTGTACCTCGATTCCGGCGGCACCCTCAGCGCCGTTTACTCCAAGGAACGGCAAGTTGCGGGCTCAACAGTTTCAGCGCTGGTCCTTGACGATTCCAGCCATGCCAATTGGGCGAAGTCTATTGGAGAGTTCCCTGACCAGAAGGCAAATCAGTTTTATCCGCTGAGCTTAACGTCTGACCCTGAATTTCGCAGGGTTCTGCCCAATCACTACCTTGACTTAGAGCGCTGGGAAATTACTCGTCATCATCCCAAGTTTCCCCTGGCGGCGATCACAGAGCAGGACGTTCCTGAAGCCATTGGGCAAATGGTGGATTGCCTACGTAAAAATATCACGGCGATCGCCAATACCTACTCCCGCGTGTATATGCCGCTAACGGCTGGGCGGGACTCGAGGATGTTACTCGCCTGCTCCCAGCCCGTTAGACACAAGATTACCTACGTTACCTTTGACTTGGCGACGGGTAACCTGCTGCAGCGATTCTTCCCTTCGCTGAGGGAATACCGGTTTCAAGATGGCGCTCGGCGAGACCTGAGCACCGCTAAAAAATTGGCATCAGGGCTACACTTGTCCCACCAAATTATGCCAGTGCCCATGTCGGTATCCGAGTCGGTGCGGCTGGATTACCTGCGCCGCATTGGCTTTGCTGGCTGTGGTTCGGGTAAGGCGCGAAGCCACAGTTGGAGCTGTGAGCATCACGCCGACCTATCCGGAGCTTGGCTGACTGGGTGGGCCGGTGAAGTCGGTCGATGCTATTACTGGCGAAAAAACGACGTTACGAGAAAGCACCTTCCCAAATGGGACATTCTTAAGCGCAGGATGAAGATGGCGACGATTCCCGGTGCTAAGGAGGCTTTGGTGCAGTGGCTATCGGCGTTGCCCGACGTTTCTGCACCAGAAATGCTTGACCTACTGTACTTGGAGAATCGCCTTGGGGGATGGGCATCGCCCCACACCTATGGCTTTGCTCCCTTTGCTTTAGCGGCTCATCCCTTCTGCCACCGAGAAGTTTTTGACATTATGATGCGTTTGCCGCCGGAGTATCGCCTGCGTCAAACCTTGACGGACGACATCATCCGCTGTGCTTGGCCTGAATTGGGGGACTTTCCTTTTAATGAATATTTTGGCGTCGACGCCTGGATGAATCTCCCTCGCTCGACGGTGTATTCCTTCGCTAAATCCACTGTTAAGGCGATGAGAGGACAGCGGAAAAGGGGAGAAGCACTTTCTAAGAGCGTTGGTCCATCTTCAGCTGTTCGTCGATAATTCAGCGCTTCGATAAATCACCCGTGGAGCGATCGCCCAACAGAAGCTACGCCAGACACCTGCTTTAGCTCAGATCACCTCGGTTCCGCATTTGGTCAAGGATCCACGTTGAACCGTCCATCAAATCCGTGGCGATATAGTCCGGTTGGGCTGTGTGCTGGTAAGTTCCTCCGAGGACGCGATCGCCATAGCCCGTCTGCACCAAAACTCCCGTGCAGCCCGCATTGTGGGCGAGGTCAATATCCGTTGCCTTGTCCCCGACCATAAAGCTACGGCTCAGGTCCAGATCAAAATCCCACGCCGCCGCCACCAGCATCCCCGTATTGGGCTTGCGCCAGGTGCCGTAGCGGGTGAATTCAGGATTTTTTGCGCCTTCCGGGGCACTGAGATAAGGGCAATGGTGCAGGGCATCAAGCTTGGCGCCAGCCTCGTCCCGCAGAAGTTTCACTAGCCGCTTGTGCAAATTTTCCACGTGCTCCAGCGGATAAAATCCCCGCGCTGGACCGGCTTGATTGGATGCCAGACAGCAAAAAATGCCGGCATCGTTGAGCTGTCGAACCGCTTGGGCTGCACCAGGAATTAAATGTAAATCCTCAACGTTGTGGATATAGCCGGCTTCCTGATTCAGAACGCCATCGCGGTCCAGAAACACCGCCGGTCTAGACACCTAGCTTCTCCAAAATCACTTTGGGCTCAATGTCACCCATCTTGCCGCTGCTGGATTTGAGTCCAATAAATTTATCGCTGGGGGGCAATAGCTTCGCCGGGTCGGTGGGACCAAATAGGGCGATCGTATAGGTGCCTACCGCCACTGAAACGTGCATGGGACCGCTATCGGTGCACAGCATCAGGTTTGCTGCCGCCGCCATTGCCGCAAGCTGACCGATATTGCCCGGCTTGGTGGTTTTGATATCGGGGCAGACGGTTCTGATGCTTTCCACGAATTCGCCGTCTTCCGGTCCTTCCACTAGCACGATGGGTAGATCTGGCTTGCGATCGCTCAAAGTAGCAATGACGGTTTGCCAGCTTTTCACCGGGTAAATTTTGTCGATGCCCTTAACTTTGGCCAGGGTGCTGGAACCACCGTGGAGCAGCACATAGCCCGTGTCCTTAACGCCCAGCTCCTTCTGTTCTGCCTCAGCCCATTCCAAATCGCCTTGGGGTACCTGCGCCGACAGACCGGGGCGATCGCCATGGATCCCAAACCCGCTCACCAGATCGTGGTACATATCCGCTGCGTACTGCTCCTTTTGCAGAGAAACGGACTGGGTCAAAAAGAACTTGCCGCTGCCTGCAAAACCGACCCGTACGGGAATTCCCGTGAGCCATAGCAGCAGACCCACCGCCCATCGCTGTCCCAGGGACAGGACCGCGTCGTATTCGCGATCGCGGATAGTGCCAATTAAGTTTCCCCAGTCCGCCGGGCTGGAGCGATCTTTAAAATCAAAAGGAATTGTGTCCCGCACTGGTTTACAAATGCGATAGGCTACCCGCGCCCGAGGTTCCACTACTACATCGATTTCCGCATTGGGATAGGCCTGCTTGAGTTGGGCCAGGGTGGGGAAAAATAGGACTTGATCGCCAATTCCACCGGGAACGAGGGCTAGAATTTGCATCATGGTGAAAGGACCGGGTAAGCCTAGTAAAGGGTTAGGGCAGTAAATTTGACCTATGTATTTTACGGGATAGGGGGCGGGAATCATCGGTCGCCCTGGACTTAGGCGATGGGATTGTTTTATAGCTTTGTTTCTCCAGCCTGTATTTCGCTGATGCTCAGGCTTGTTTAACGGGCGTTTTGATCGCGTCAACTGTTGTGGCGGCGGCGGCGTTTGTCCCCTGCGATTTTTGGGCTTTTTTAGGAGTTTCTACTTGAGGCCGTTCCGGTTGAGGCTTTTCAGTTTGAGGCTCGCTGGGAGGCAAATCCATAAATTTTCGATAGGATTGCCACAAATCTTCCACCGCCACCTCGTAGAACAATTTCCCCAACTCTGGACTAGCAAGGTTCGGATCCGATCCCATTCGCCCGTCGGGGTAGTGCTGTCGAAAATCGTTGGCGCTGTAAATTCGATGCCCCCGTGGACCAACCACCGGATCCATTGCCTGCCGCTTCACGGTTTCGGGATAGACGTACTGCGTGAGCGATACTTCGCTAGGAGTGGCATGGCCACCCTCAGCGTCGCCAAATTTTTCCTTCGCCAGCTTGTAGGCTTGGGGGCTCATAAACCAGTTAGCGAGATGACACCTCAGGCGATCGCCCTGGGGAACCGCCGGATGATAGCTTAGCTCCCCGTAAATTTCCTGGAACGCCGCCTTCAGAGTCGCCATATTGCCGCCGTGACCGTTGACGAAAAAGAACCGCGTAAACCCATGCTTTGCCAGGGAAAAGATATAGTCGCGCACCACGGCAATTAAGGTCGTTGGTCGCAGGCTGATACTGCCGGGAAACGCCAGATGGTGCAGCGCCATGCCAACGCTAATGGTGGGACCCACGATCGCCCCTTCCTTTTCGCCAATGCCCTTCGCCACCGCCTCCGCACAAATGGCATCGGTGCCGATCGCCCCCGTAGGACCATGCTGCTCCGTGGAGCCAATGGGAACAATAATGCCGGTGGAGTGCTCCAGATAGGCTTCCACATCGGGCCAAGTCATCAGATGTAGTTCCATAGGGCAGGCAGGTAATGGAGAGCGGGTAATGGGCGTTGGGGCAACGATTTAGCGGGATCAGTCCTCGTCAGAGTCGCGATCGCCCAGGTAGTAGCGGGGGGGCTGTTGGCGATCGGCAGTGGTCCAGCGATCTTCCAGTAGCTCCTGCTGGGACAGCCCGCGAATTATCAGCTCGTTCCCCTGCCACCGAGCTTCGATAATGCCCGTGTCGATGAGCGCCTGCCAGGCTTCGCTGCGGGGCGATCGCCTGGGGAAGCTGAATTTCTACCCCCTCGCGACCCTGGTTCACCTCTCCTTCGTAGCGCTCGACCGGGGCAGATGGCTGCTGGAAGATTTCGGCGATCGGCAATGGCACCATAGCTCCCGACTCCGGGCAGTGCAGTTTATAGCGACTGTTCAGCTCCTCCAGGGACGCCAAATCCTGTAAATCCGCCGTCGTGCCGTGCACAAACACCGCGTGCTGGGGGCGCAAATTATGAATCAACTGCAGCGTGCCCAACCCATCACAGTGCTCCGACAACATGAAAAAGTCCACCGTTGCCCGGCTGGACTTTGCCCCTTGGAACGCCCGCTCAATCAGCGTCGCCGAGCTATTTTCCAACAGCAATAGCCGCCAAGATTGCTCCTGCCCCAAAGACCCCTCTAAAAATCGATCCAAAGGTTGGGTTTCGTCCGCCAGCACAATCACCGGCTCCTGAGTTGCCAACGCATGATCCTCAGGGGAATTCACATCCTCAGGGGCATTTGCCAAGTCACTGTCCAGCCGCTTTAATCGCGGGCGCACCCGGTCATCCCAAAATAGATTTTGATGGCGGGCAAAATTCTGCACCGAACTGGGCAACTGATCCAAAATGCCCAAGTAGGCATCGCAGCCCTGGGCGATCGCCCCATCCACCAAAATCGTCACATCCCGCCCCGTCAGCCGGTGGTGGCTCCGCAGCAGCATAATCAGCTCTTGGGACATCCCCAGGGACGGTACCGGCATCAGCACCGACTGCCCTTGATCCAGCGCCTGCCGCACCTGCTCTGCCACCGCATTTTCCTGCGATCGCCGTCGACCATGGCGCGCGGTCCCGTAACTACCATCGAGAATCAACACATCTGGCGGCTGCGATCGCACCTCCTCCAAAGGCAACCCCTCCACCAGCCGGCTATTGGACAAAAAGAAATCGCCCGTATAAACCACCCGAATCGGCTGATTGGTCGTGCCAGACACCTGATAGGTCAATACAAACAAAGCTGCCCCCGGCAAATGTCCCGCCGGCAGCAGCTCCACAGAAATCTCTGGCGTGATGTCAAAGGGCGATCGCCACGGCAATCCGCGAAAACTGGAGGGCATATCCCATGCCACCGACCAGTTCAACGGCAACAGCCGCCGCGTCACCTCACTGGAATAAATCGGCACCCGTGGGAACCGACTTTGAAACTCCAACAGCCCAAAACTATTGTCCCGATGGGCATGACTGCATAACACCGCGTCCAGGCAATCGCCACGGTCCAGCAGTGGTGTTAAATCCGTCAGTCCACAATCCAGCAATACCCGGCGATCGCCCAGGCAAAGCTCCAAGCAAACCCCCTCATCTTCTCGCCCCGCTCCGTGAACCGTGCAGTCCAGTGCTAGCGGGGGAGTCCCGGTGCGGACATCGGAATGACTAGCAAAAGTACCCGTCAATTCCTACGCAGCCTCAAGGAAACATCAAATCCGCCCCAAACCCAAAACGCGATTCCGTAAATCGAAGCACCTAAGGAAAGCGTCTAAAAACTTGGGACAGGTTAATGCCAATTATAAGAGCTCTAGTGAGCAGAGCCGTTTCCGTGATAGTCCTCTGAATCGTAGAAGCCATTACGGGTCCCGAAAAACAGGCATGCGGCGGTGAAAAAGGGGACCAAGCCCAGCAGAAGAATTCTAATATCCATGTTGTCTCAACTCCTCTAGTTACATCAGCCGTTCAACTGAGTCAGTTCAGCGCTTTCCCGTCAACCTTTCGTCGGGTGCGGGCTGCCGGCTCGCCGAGTCCATCCAAGGACGGCGTAACCTAAAAGCCTCGAAAATGGATCATCCAAGAACGGCTTATGTATTTAGGGTACAAAGAAAATTTTGATCCCGAGTCGGGTTGTAATCTGCCTTTACGTTGGGCGATCGCTCACTCTCTTTTTGCGCACATTTTGTGCTCATTCCGTCTCAGGCAACCTCTACCTGTCTCAAGCTGAAGTGTCTACCTATCCCAGTCCCTAAGCCTTCGCTCCTTCCGCGGCCTGATACATTGCTGGCGACGCAAAATGAGGCAACACGTCCTGAGTAAACGCCTCCGCTGCCTTCGAACGATAGCGATTTGGATTGGTGATCACCTTCAATGTCCGTTGGATTGTCAGCGATTCTACCTCTATCCGCTTCAGCGTGCCCATTTGCAGCTCCTTCTCGATCGCCGCGATCGACACAAACGCAGCCCCTAACCCAGCCTGAACCGCATTCTTAATCGCCTCCACCGAATTCAGCTCCATCTCAATCCGCATGCGCCGAATATCAACGTTGGACTGTCCCAGTACAGAATCAATTACCTTGCGAATCGTGGACTGGGAATCTAAAGAAATGAAACTTAGATTGTAGAGATCTTCTCGCTCAATCACATCGCGCCTTGCCAGCGAGTGGGACGGCGGCAACACCAGTGCCAGCTCATCCTGAGCGTAGGGCACTACTTTCAGAGCATCCTGCAACTCCGACGGCACCTTTCCGCCAATAATTGCCAAGTCAATCTGCCCATTTGCCACATTCCACGAGGTGCGGCGAGAGGAATGCACATGGAGCTGGACCCCCACCTCTGGGTAAACCTCACGGAACTTGCCAATCATGCGCGGTAGCAGGTAGGTTCCCGTCGTTTGGCTAGCTCCAACAATTAGCGTTCCCCCCTGGAGATTCTGCAAATCCTTAATTGCCCTGCAGGTCTCCTGACATAGGGTCAAAATCTTTTCGCCGTACTCCAGCAGCATATGCCCGGCTTCCGTCAATTGAGCCCGCCGCCCGCCGCGGTCGAATAGGGGCACGTCTAGCTGACGCTCCAAGTTCTGAACCTGTAGACTCACCGCCGGCTGAGAAACATACAGACTATCGGCAGCACGCTTAAAACTTCCCTCTTCGGAAATTGCTTTCAAAATTCGCAATTGGTCCAGAGTAAATGGAAGATCCGACATAGACATAGGCGTGTGACCAAAAACTGGGCAGGAGAAACACTAGGGTTACGACTCGTTTAGAGACAGAGTCAGCGGGGTCAACGGGTTCACTGGGTTTATCGCCATAGACACCGTATCGGATTTGGCGTCAGTCGCCACAGCTCCTATAGTTTCCATTAATCTATTCTCGTCTATGGAGTGACAAATGATAAAGAAAATTAATAAAATACTTTCTGATTTCAAAACTCTCCTTCAACTGATGAGCTGTTTTTGAAAAGCTCCTCCTTCCCGTCGCCCGATTCCCCGCACTAGAGTTTCAGCCCTTCGGCATTCTGCCTTTTCTTCCCCATGCACTTTGACGTTTCTGATGTTGTTTCGTGGTTAACGCCGCCCGGGTTTTCCCTCAGCCACTGGATTATGACGGGGCTTCTGGTGGGGTTTGCGATCGCCCACAGTGGATTGGCTGCGCTGCGTCCATGGGGAGAATCTAAAGTTGGAGCCCGTGCCTACCGCGTTTTGTTTGCCCTGGTCAGTATTCCCTTCGC
>JBCCTE010000084.1:0-8852 GCA_039198915.1 Cyanobacteria bacterium P01_D01_bin.73
CAAAACTCTGGAATCTGCACCAAATGCCTCGGTCCCTCCTCGTAATCTTCATAGCCAGGATATTGACGCAGAGCATCACGCTCTTTTTCATCAGGAGGCGATCCCATCCAAAACTGACCTGCTGGCACCTTTACCAAGGTCAAAGTAATCCCCTCACCTAAATCCAAATCCCAATATTCCGCCGTCTTCCGCTGGCGCTCAATAATTTTTCCCTGCTCATCCACCCGCACCGTCTCAAACTCAAACAGCGGTCGAATCTTCGGCGTCCTCTTGGGCGTCGCTTTGGGCTGCGGCAAAGGCACCTGCGCAAAAGACTGCACCAACTTTTGAGTCACGGGATTATCCGAGTTTTCCTTACAAAATGCCCGATATAGCTCATCCAATCGACCCTTTGCGTCCGCCCATTTCAGCAAAGCAAAAGCCACTACTTCTAGCCCCGTCTTTGAAGTGATATTGGGCAACTGCTCACCAAAATCCTCCTCCAAAAACATCTCCAGCAAGTCATAGCTGGGATAAACCGTCGTCAAAGCCTCACGGAATTGCTTTTTAGTCTGGCGGGTCCAATCCATGAAGTCAGCGCAAAGTGGATAAATAACTCAGCAATTATTGTACGAGGTTAGCCAAAGCCTCAAAGCCCAAACCACAGCGCTATCAATCCAATTGAATATCAACCAAAAACAATGCCGCGATAGATGGACTGTAGTTGCAATTCCAGGGCGATCGCCTCAAGTTTCAAAACCTTCTCAAGACCTGTATGGCGTTGCAACAGCCATTTATCCGCATTCGCCTCACCAGCTCGCACATACTGTTCGACCACCGGTTGATATTGGTCCACCAAAATATATTCCTTCAGCTCTGGGTTAGACGCGTAATATCGAAATTTATCGCCGCGATCATAATCTGCCGTGGACTTGGACAGCACCTCAACAATCAGGCAAGGATTGAGAATTTCATCTTCCCGTCCTGGGGTTAATCGAGGCTCACCGGACACCACCATCAAGTCAGGATAAGTTCCCCGCTGCACCGCTGGCAACCACAGACGCATATCCAACAGATAAACTTCGTAGCTTTCATTCAAATCCAACAATCGCAGAAGATTAGCCGCAATTTTATTGTGTGATCGCGACCCACCAGTCATGGCAAAAATCTCCCCATCACAGTATTCGTGACGTTGCTCGGCGGTCTCTTCGCGATCGCGATATTCATCAACAGTGTAAGTGCGAGTTAGGGTTCCAGCCATAGCGGTATTTCGCCTAAGAATTAATTGCAGGCTAGCAAATACAACTCCTCAAATGGAAGCAATCCGACTACCCTTGCCAATGTTGCGGTTCGTCACGGCACAAATCACTTTGCCACTGCTGTAACTTGAGTTCTTGCGGCATCCACGCATCGTTCCTTGCTAGGGAAAGGCTGTAGTTATTACCTAGGCGATCGCCTCCCCATCCTCGAATTGAGCGGATCGAATCGTCACATTCTGCGCCACTGCCTTTCTCCTGTCAGAACGTTAAATAAGCGCCCACGCCACCATGCCGACCGTCAATATTCCCAAAGCGATCGCCCAAAAGAGCCCATCGTTGTAGCGACGCTCTTCGGGAGGCAACGGAGGTTCAGCGGGGGCTGCTGCTACCACACTTTTTGAGGAGGATTTACGGGGACGGCTAACCGGAATTTGGGAGCGATCGCCCTCCTCCAGAGCCGATAAATCTGGGATTTCCGTCATCCACTCCTTAGGACGAGATAGCTGCGGCGCTTCCAAAATTTCTAACAGTCGCCGCGCCTGTTTTCGCACCGTAAAATCGGGATGGGTACACAACGTTCGACACAGCCCCAACGCGCTGTCCCGTAGCCCCAACGCCTCATAGGCCGTCACTAACCAAACGGAAATCTCGCCTCCCAATGGAGAGACGGGATTTTGCATCACTCCCGCCGCCTCTTCTAGCGCATTAATGGCATCGCGGTATCGACCCGACTCATAGGCAGCCTTGCCCCGTTGCAACAACCCCCGCGCCTGCGATCGCCGATCCTCTTCCAGCTCCTTCTCCAACTCAGTTTGGGGCAGCTGAACCGGATCAGAAGCGTTATCCGTCGAATCAGGCGAGTCCGACGTTGCGTCAGTAGCGGTGGAATCAGTCACAGTAGTGCTTTGAGATAATTGAGTTAGTCTTTGGTCATCCTAAACTTCATAGACAGTTCCCGTCATGACAATGCCCTTTAATCTTGCCCTTATAGCCCACAACCTGTTTGCAAAGCGATCACTACCAAAGCGATCGCTCTCCTTACTAACGGGCAGCCTAGCCACCGGTAGCCTGGCGATCGCCCCTCTGCTGGGTCTTGCCTCTCCCGCCAGCCTGTCCCCTTCCGCGGCAGCCATCACAACAACGACCTTTACCGCTCAAACTCCAGAGCGGTTCCCTCCCCAAGTCGCCTGCCGCCGGGCACTGCCCCTACAACCCGTTGGTGGCACCGACCCAGAAGTCGTTAAGCGTGTCTCTCTGCCGGGCTTGCTGGTATCTCGCAGCAACTGGAACACTGACTTTGTCGTTCCCACCGAAATCAATTTCACCAGCTTCCGCGTCAACCTATTCTTCAAAGACTCTGGCACCTACAACGTCAAAGCATTTTTGAAGTATGGCGACGATTCCAATGATCGCTTCTACGATCAAAAAGTCGTCACCGAAGCCAACGAACTCGTGCAAATGCAGGCATTTCCACGCCGCCAAAGCACCAACCGCGTCCTACAACCCTTCCAGGTCAACACCCTAGTGGGCAATGTCGGCACCGTCGGAAATGTATACGTAGTCTCCGTTGATGGCTGCCGCTAGATGGCTGTCACGAATGCTTTAGCCCACTCACCACAGTTTCAATCCTCTGCCTCGTCTGTCCCGTCGGCGTCTTCCACTGTCGGGGTTGGACGAGGTTTGACTTGATAGCGAGCTTTATAAAAGGTTTCTAGGCTGTGGCGATCGCCCACAAATCGCCAATGCCAAGGCTCGTAGGCAATTCCTTGCACGTTATCGCGAGGGAACGATAGCTCAAAATTAAACCGCACCGCATTGCGGTCTAGCCATTCAAAGGCGCGAGTCCCCTCAAAGGACTCACTAAGATTCACCGACGGCACTCCCGCATCACCAATATCGATCGCATAGCCCGTGTGGTGCTCGCTATACCCCGGCGGCGCGCTCACTTCTGCCCGCTCGTCCGGCGTCTGTCGACGATTGGCTTTAACGTCAAAAAAAATCTGCTGCTGCTGGGCGATGGAGCGAAAAGCCGAAATCATTGACAGCGAGATCCCTTCCCGCCGCGCCGCATCAGTCATCGCCTGAAATCCTTCCGCTGCCGATGATCGCAACATAAACCGCCCGTCCGCCGAAATTGCCACCAGGTCATCCTCCGGAGCTTCTTCGTAGGGCAAATGTCCCAGTAAGTCCTCAGCACTGACCGTCGGCGACGTATTGGGTGTTACAACTTCTTCAACAACGGGGTCGCCACCTGGGGAGAAACCGCCCGAAAGCCAAGCATTTAACTGCCCCGTACTCCAACCCCAGACAAAAGTTGCCGCGACAGCGATCACAGCGATCAAAGCCAACAGCCATGTAACATTTCCCCGCTTATTTTTACGGGAAGCAGTCTGACTACCGGTATCACGCACCGCTTCTGGCACGTCCGTTGAGAGGCGCAGCCTTTGGGATGCAGAATCTTTGGACGGCAATCGCCCAGCACCAACATCTTGAGAATCCGATTCAGTTCCTGGGGAGGCAGAGGGATCATCCATGGCATTTCAGTAACAAGGCACATCGCCCATGTTAAACCCGGATTCTCTCGAACAATCGAAAATGAAAGTGTGCAGGCGCTGCGGGGACCGCAAGCTTAACCAATCCAAACTAGGCTCTCAGCCGCCTCGTCATAATCGCTCTTCTTGCTGAGTCCAGAACAGGTTGTTAGCTCGGTCTGATCAGTATCTTTAGTTTGAGCAGCAGGTGGCTGCGACACATTGGCATCAGGCTTTTGTCCGGAGACAAAGCCCTTCCTGTGTTGGCTCGCAACTGGACGCAAAGCTTTACTGGGGGGGCGGTCCACTATCGTTCCCACTGCATTCGGCTTGCGGTTGCTCGGTGGAGCTGCTGGGGGCCCCGTTACAAAACCCTTGCGATGGGAAGGCTTCTTGTTCGTTGAGCCTTTCTGCCACGACATAGACTTCTGAAGCGATCGCCGTTCAGGCTCAATCAGCTTATCGACAAAATACTCAATTGTCGTTTCCTTCATCCAGCCGCGCTGCACAAGGATCTCCCCGAATCGCAGCCCGGTCATCGCCTGATCATTCAGCACCACCTGAACTTGAGCAGGGCTGATTAGACCCGCCTCAACAAAATAAGCTCCCAAGGGACGAAACGCAGTGTCAAAGGAGGCGTCACTCCGCGTCGCCAATCTCGAACTCCTTTCGGATGTATGCGTCATAACAAACCTCATCAAACAGTGCTAGTGCGCCTTCCTGAGACTGACTAAAGCATGGATAGATAGTTTCCTGTGTCAGTCTTCTTACAAAATTCGTCTAAAACAATCGATCAATCACAATTCGAGAAGGAAGCTGAATCAACCTCTTTAAAAATCTAGGTCTCAACCCTTCGTTTGAGATTGGGTAAAGCATCCTCAGTGTCTAAGCCTTCAGCTCAATGGTGCGCCTAAGCCTAGGAACGGCAATCAGCAGATCGTCTGGCAAATTCACAGAATTGGGAATTAGCGTTCAAAGATCGGCATTGAAGTTGAGTGAATATGGAGCCGTTTTAAACTCCGTATTTCCACTAGATTAACATGCTTCTATGAAGCCCTGACAAGGTGAAGATGAAGGGGATACGAAGACTTAGACGGAAAAAGTGTAAGACTCGTAAGCCTCGAAGGGCTGAGAAATCCAAGTTTCCTTAGCAATATGGTCAACGTAGTAGTCGGGAACAATGACTGAACTTGATTTGCACCATAGGGCCGCAGACTTTAACATTTCGCAATCTTGACCGTAGTGAGATCGCACCCACTGTATTGATTGCCGCAACGTTTCTCCAGAATCCACTAAATCATCGACTAGGAGCATCTTGGGTCCTAAGCGAGCAACGGTTGTAGAAAGGGATTGGGATAGCGTCAGGTCCTGGCGATCGCGCCCAATATCACCGCCGTAGGACTGAGCCGAAAGGATAGCGAGGGGTTTTCTATAAATCCGCGACAGGATATCGCCAACTCTCAGCCCGCCTCGGGCAATGCAAATGATGGAGTCAAACGACCATTGAGACTGGTGAATTAGCAGGGCAAGCCGCTCGACCGTTTGGTGGTAGTCCTCCCAGGAAACTTTCAGCTCCTTCGGCGGTGTCTGGCCTGAATTCGAGGGAATAGAGTCTGTGGGCATAGATGAAAAATAAACCTCAAGTAGTACAGGGGGCAGTACTGCCTTAAGCAAATTGCCTCAAATAACTGTTTCTAGAAGAGGTTGAGCATATCAAGCTGCTCTTGCCCGGAATCAGCATCAGAGGATGATCGCCCACCGTTGTTCACCTTCCCCTTTCCATTGCTTTTGCCATTACTCGTTTTGCGCAAACCAGTGGCAATACGAGAGTGCTTTTCAATTTGCGTCATCACCTGACGGGCACGATTAATCGCCTTTTTGGGTAAGCCGGCCAGGCGTGCCGCTTCGATACCGTAGGACTTATCAGCACCGCCGGGCTGCACTTGATGAAGGAAAACAATGCGATCGCCCTGTTCCTGAACGGTGACCTGAAAATTAGCGACGGTAGGGATCAGCGCAGCCAACTCATTCAGCTCGTGATAGTGGGTGGCAAATATCGCACGGGTACGCAGATCGTTGGCGAGGTATTCAGCCACGGCCCAGGCGATGGACAGGCCGTCAAAGGTGGCAGTGCCGCGACCAATTTCGTCCAGCAGCACCAGCGATCGCTCAGTGGCATGATTCAGAATATTCGCCGTTTCATTCATTTCCACCATAAATGTGGACTGCCCAGTCGCCAGGTCGTCAACAGCTCCTACGCGGGTAAAGATGCGATCGCTAATCCCCAATGTTGCCGACTGGGCGGGGACGTAGCTCCCCACCTGAGCCATTAGCTGAATCAGCCCCACCTGCCGCAGATAGCAGCTTTTACCGCTGGCATTGGGGCCGGTCAAAATAACAAGGTCGGGGTGTTTATGGCTAGCCGAAACACCGTTTCGATGATCGCCATTCGCTGCCCCGTTCAGCGCACTAGATCCCGCGCTGCCTAATACCGTGGAGTTGGGAACGAAAAAGCCGTCGGGCAGGGAATATTCCACAACAGGATGGCGACCCTGTTTGATATTCAGAGTGCGATCGCCGGTCATTTCCGGGCAGCAATACCCCCGCAGCACAGCAACCTCAGCGAAGCAGATTAGGACATCCACTGCAGCGATCGCCCGCGCCGTCTGTCGAATTGGGTCCGCCAGCAACCCCGCCTCATTGCGCAACTGGCAAAAAATTTCGTACTCCAGCAAATTGGTTTCATCCTGCGCCGACAGGATTCGTGCCTCCCGCTCCTTCAGCTCTGGGGTGATGTAACGCTCCTCGTTGGTCAAGGTTTGCTTGCGAATGTAATCATCCGGCACCAGGTCCGCCTTAGCGCGGGGGATGCCGATGTAGTAACCAAAGGTTTTGTTGAAGCGCAGTTTTAGGCTAGAAAGCTGCAATCGCTCCCGTTCCCGCTGTTCCAACGCCGCCAGCCAGTTGCGGTCGTCCACGGCCCGCGATCGCAATTCATCCAGCTCCGCACTCACCCCATCGCGAATTAAATCGCCTTCGGTCACGGAAATGGGCAGGTCTGTCTTAAGAAAGCTCTTTAACCGCATCCCCAGTTTTTCCAGGGTCTCCGGCACCTGTTGCACTGCTTTAAGGTAGGGCGATCGACACTGCGCCACCAACTGCGCCAGGTCCGGCAGCTTATGCAACGAATCCGCCAGCGCCATCAATTCCCGCGCATTCGCCGTCCCCGATCCTGCCCGCCCCGCCAGCCGCTCCAGGTCGTAAATGTCCCGCAAATTCGCCTGCAAATCTCGCCGCAGTTGAGTGTCGCCAATAATTTCTGCCACAGTATTTTGCCGAGCCTCAATACCCTTTGCATCCAGCAGCGGCTGTAGCAACCAGCGCCGCAGCGCCCGACTGCCCATGCTGGTTACCGTCTTATCGAGTGACCACAGCAGCGATCCATGCAGCAGCCCATCCCGCACCGTCTGCACAATTTCCAAATTGCGGCGGGTTTGATGATCCAGGATCAAATAATCCGTAATCGTGTAGGTCTTAAGAGTCTGCAGTGGCACCCGATCGCCCTCCACAGCGCTGCCATCACTGCCCCCCTTAAAGGTGTCCTGAATATATTCCAACAATCCCCCAGCCGCGCGAATAGCCAATGGCAAGCGATCACACCCCAGCCCCTCCAGCGATCGCACCCGAAAGCGGTGCATCAGTCGCTGCCGTGCCTCGTCCAATCCAAACGCCGACGCCGGTCGCAGCGCATAACAAAATTCATCTGGCAGCGCTTCGGAGATGGAGCCCCCCCGCTGATTGAGGCGATCGCGACTCTCCCCCGGACGCAACAGCCCCACCAAATCCGGCGCATCCACCGGCGTTAACACCTCCGACGGCTGCAGCCGCAATAGCTCCTGGGTCAACTGCTCCAACGTCTCCCCCTGGGTTGTCCACACCTCCCCCGTCGACACATCCCCATGGGCCAGCCCCCAACTCTTGCCCGCCACCACCGCTGCCGCCAAAAAATTATTCCGCCGAGCCGCCAACATCCCCGCCTCAATCACCGTCCCCGGCGTCAAAACTCGCGTCACCTCCCGCCGCACCAATCCCTGCGCCTGCGCCGGATCCTCCGTCTGGTCCCCGATCGCCACCGCATAACCCCGATTCACCAACTGCGCCGCATACCGGTCCAGCGCATGGTGCGGCACCCCCGCCATCGGCACCCGCCCAACCTTCTTCCCCGCGTCCTTACTGGTCAGCGTCAGCTCCAGCACCTCAGACACCGTGCAGGCATCCTGAAAAAACGTCTCATAAAAATCCCCCACCCGGTACAGCAACAGCGCCTGAGGATGCTGCCGCTTCGCACGCACATACTCCTGCATCATCGGCGTCAAATCATCAAACGCCACCTCAAAGCAGTTTCGATTCGGAATATCGCGCGGGCCGGAACCAGTCATAAACCGTGAAACCAGGAAAATGCATCCGAAAATCCCAGCGTAAACCACACCACCAGAACCCAGCCACGGTCCCCATCAAATTGTGATGTGAACTCCGGGATGGTCAGTTATCCGGCGTCATAAAAATCAGCTCAACTTTGCGGCACGCGCACCGTAAACCTTGTCCCCTGCCCAGGAGCCGAATCCACAGCAATCATTCCTCGATGCTTCTCAATGATTTTGTGGCAAATTGACAGCCCTAAACCCGTCCCTTTCCCAATCGGTTTGGTCGTAAAAAACGGCTCAAAAATCCTTTCCCTAACTTCCTGCGGGATTCCCGGCCCATTGTCTTGGATAAAAACATCAACATATCCATCAGCATCAACTGCCGTCTTTATTTCAATCACTTTTTTAGCGTTATCCGTATCCAATAATGCATCAGCGGCATTGGACAGAATATTCATAAAAACCTGATTTAGCTGTGCAGGATAGCATTGAATAAACGGCAATTCTCCATAGTCTTTAATAACATTAATACCGCGTTTTAGCTTGTGATTAAGAATATATAGAGTACTGTCAATACCATCATGTAAGTCTATTAATTTATAGCTTTGAGCATCAGATCGAGAGAAGTTTCTCAGGGCAACAACAGTTTCTTGAATTCG
>JBCCTE010000085.1:0-8841 GCA_039198915.1 Cyanobacteria bacterium P01_D01_bin.73
CTGGGTGCCTGGTAAGGTTTGAGTTGCCATTGCCGGCACCAAGGTTTTCACCCGATGATCGCACTGCAACGTCTCTACATTCCACCAGCGAACTGTTGAATCTAGGCTGCTGCTGATTAGATAGCCGTCAGCGAAATGCAGGTGGGTGATGGCGCGGGTGTGACCGGTGAAGGTGGTGCTAAGGATGCCGGTGTGGGCGTTCCATAGGTACACGTGGCGATCGCACCCAGTAGCAATCCAGTGACCGGCGGGGTCAACGGCGACGGTTTCCAGGATGCCGCCTTCCAGGGTTAGGATGCGTAAGCATTTCCCCGTTTGGATATTCCACTGGCGCAGGGTGCCGTCGTGGCTGGCGCTCACTAACCAAGTGTCGTCGGGGGCGATCGCGATGGCGCTAACCCAACCAGTGTGCCCTTTCAGGCGTTGAATTGGGGTTCCATTTTTGCCCCACAGGGTTACAAGCTGGTCGGTGCCGCCACTGGCAACCCACCGGGCATTGGGAGTGTGGGGATGGGCGATCGCCATGACCCAAAGGGTATCCGTATGCCAAGCGTTGACTTCCTGCACCTGAGTATCGATAGGCACTTGCGGTTCTGCAGGTGAAGGGGGCAGTTTCGGCATCACTTTCCAACGGCGAACAAAGCCATCATCGCCGCCGGTCCAAAGCTCATTACCATCGCCACTCTTGCCCCAGGCGATTCCCCGTACTCGCCCATCGCAGTGACCGTGGATTGCCGTAAAGGTTACCGCTGTGGGAGTCGGCGGCAGGGCGATCGCTCGGATTTCTCCATGGTTGCCGCCCACCCAAATGGTTTGACTGTCGGGGGTAATGGCTAATCCCGGCAGTTGTTCACCGTCCGTGGCAATGGAGTCTAATTCTTTACCGTCAGGCAATGACCAGCGGCGGATATATTCATCGGCACCCGCCACTGCCAGCCACTGACCATCGGAGGCGATCGCCAAAGCCCAGGGACAGTTGGACAGCCCAATAAACCGCGCAAATTTTCCTGACTCCGTTTCCCAGGCTCGAATGGTGCCGTCGCTGCCGCTGCTATATAAGGTGTGCCCGCCGGGGTGAAATTCCAGCCCGAATACATTGCCGCCGTTGCCCGATAGGGTTGCCCGACAATCGCCCGTTTCAAAATTCCATAGGTAAATCAGCCGGTCTGCGCCGCCGGTCGCTATGGTTTTGCCGTCGGGGGCGATCGCCACGCTGGAACCATAGCCAGAGTGGGCTTGCCAGTGGCGAAGTTCCTCCCCTTGCGCCACATCCCATAGCGCCAGTTGACCGTCATAGCCCACGCTTGCCACGGTGCTGCCATCAGCAGTCAGTGCCAAACCGCTGACCCAAAAGGTGTGGCGATCACCTGACCAGGTTGGAATCAGCGTAACGCCCAACTCGTGATGTTCAACCCGCCAAGCCTGGACGCGATTATCTGCCCCGGCGCTAATCACCGTTTTGCCATCGGGCGTAATCACCACCGCCATCACCCAAAATCCATGGGCGCGAGCCACAAGCTGACAGGGTTTCCAGGCATTATCCTTCCACCAGAACACTCGCAGGGAACCATCGTGGCTGCCGCATATCCACCATTGTCCCGAGGGGGCTACGGCGATCGCCCGCACCCAATCGGAGCCCACATCAAAGGCAGGCATAATCTGAGGAGCCGCGTCGAATCCTGCCCGTTCCTGTAATTTTTCTGTGGAATGAATTGCCACTCGACCGTCATCGCCACCGCTGGCAAGCCACTGCTGGTCTGGGGATAGGGCAAGCGATCGCACCCCACCGTGTCCGCCTTTGCCGGGACTGGGGGCGCAATGACTCGGTAAGCTAAAGGCAGCGTGAAATTCAGAACAGTGGTTTTTAGGCGAATCCATGGGCGAATTCATCAGCCAAGTTTTTGACATAAACACATTATTTGCAGCGTCCCTGTTCCCCTATCTGGGTTTCCTTTGGTTTCTAACCAAATCGGGACAAACCCCAAAACTGGCGCTCACCGGTTTTTACGTATTGCTAGTCTTCGTCGCGGTCAGCATTCCGGCGGGGCTCTACGCAGAAATACACTACGGAAAAAGCCTGGCAAACGTCGATTGGCTCCATGGTAGTGCCGAAAGTTTTCTATCCCTATCCAATATTTTGGTGGTGCTCGGATTCCACGGGGCGATCGCCAAACTAAAAGAGGTACAACCCACAACAAAATCAGTCCAAAACTCCGCCGAAGAATCCTGAGTGGGAATTGTTACAGGCACGTATCATTTGTCTCTGTAGTTAGCGACCATTCCAAACCCAACCCAGGATTTAGCTGGAAAATGACCTAATAATTTAGAGCTGATGTGAAGTGGTCTCCTCAAATTCTTGAAGATCTTATGAAGTAGCATTTGTTTCATTGACCATTATCTGTACGGTTCGGTGTTGTTGCATTGGTAGTGGTTCGAAACTGTGTGGTTAGGAGCAATGATTGAAGCTGACGCTGACGCCTCAAGCTGTCACCCATACCGTCATAGGCTTGGCAATGTGAATCATGCAATTCAATGCAGCACACTTCACTCGCAATTCAGCCACTTGATTGTGGAAGCACCGAAATTTAACAACGCCTCCAAAGGCGCTCTTGAAGCGCCCGATGGTGGTTTCAGCGATGGAGCGACGATGGTAGCCACTGTGCCGCTTCCATTGTTTACGACCATGCCGTCGAATAAAGCGTAGGTTGTCATCACGGGGATGAGCCATTCCATGGCAGTTTCCATGCTTCCAAGTCTTGGCGTTCTTACGAGGTGGAATGACTGACTCCTCTGTTGGATTACCTCATAGCAGGGGCGGGTATCGTAAGCTCCGTCAGCAGATACCTGCTCCACTGAGGCGTTGATTTCATCCAACAGAGGGGAGCATCTCGCTGGCATGGACGGTGTGGAGAGTCACCTCAGCAGAGAGGATTTCCCCGGTGGACTCGTTCACTGACACGTGCAGCTTACGCCAGGTGCGGTGTTTGCTGATGCCATGCTGTCGGGTTTTCCACTCCCCCTCTCCATAAACCTTAACGCCGGTGGAGTCCACCACCACATGTATCGAGGAAGAGTTAGGTTTCACTGGCAAGGGCACTGAGAGGGTTGTCTTTCGACGGAACACGGTGCTGTGCTCAGGCACCGATAATCCACCTGCATCAGCTCTAGCAGAGAGTGGAGAAATCCTTCTTTCTGACATCCTGCCAAGGCGTAAACACTCTTGAGAGTTTCAAAGGTGGTTATAGCTAGGTCAGTCACTATAGATGGGATTGGACCCTCGTCGAGTAGGCTGCTTGGGGGCGTACCAGTGACGAATAGCGTCCTCATTCAGCCACAGGGTGAGGCTGCCTCGCTGCTTTAGACCAGCGTTGTACTCAGACCAGTTACCGATGGGAGAGCTCATGGAGCTGGTTTTTGGGTGATACTCAAACCCTAGCCCATCTCCTCTTCGTACCCTCTATCAGTGCAACAACGCCGGATCAGTCCACAAACCGACCCTATAATCCCATGGTGAATACGGGGGCGATCGGCATAACGGACCTTATTAAAGGAGCAAATCCAACGGAACGTTTAAAGCGGATCTTGGCGATTATGGGGTGGGGGTATGTCGAGATTTGGCGGAGGATTTGGGGCTGCACGTTTTTGACATAGCTAAGCCAGCACACGATTTGGATACCTTTATGGATCCGGAGGGCTATAGCCTTGTCGATGCCTCTGATTTGGAGTGGGGCAAGACTTAGACAGGGCGTAGGTATTGGGCAGTTAGGTGCTGAGCGATCGCCAACGGTTTCGACTTCTACGCCACAACTCGCCATTCTTGCGCCTGTTGCTGTGCTTCCCACATGGCAGTGTAGCGCCCCCGGTTTGCAAGCAGTTCTCGGTGCGAGCCCTGTTCGGTGATGTTGCCATCCTCCAGGACGAGGATTGAGTCTGCTGCGGCGATCGTGGATAGGCGATGGGCAATGACAATCACCGTTTTGTCCACCACCAGTTGGTTGATTGCATCCTGCACCGCTACCTCGCTCTCAGTGTCCAGAGCAGAGGTGGGTTCGTCTAGCAAGACGATAGGGGCGTTTTTCAGCATGGCGCGGGCAATGGAAAGGCGCTGACGCTCGCCGCCGGAGAGGGTGCCGCCGATATCGCCGATGCGGGTTGCATAGCCTTCGGGGAGGCGGGCGATAAAGTCATAGCAGTTGGCAGCGCGGGCAACAGCTTCCACTTCCCCATCAGTGGCATCGGGCTTCGCCATGCGGATGTTGTTGAGGATGGTGTCGTCAAACAGGTACACGTCCTGAAAAACTACCGAGATGGATCGCATCAAATGGGCGGGGTCGACTTCTTGAATATTGACGTCGCCGATGCGGATTGCCCCCGCCTGCACGTCGGCATAGCGGCCAATTAGGCGAGAGATCGTTGTTTTACCACTGCCGGAGGGTCCCACTAGCGCCGTTAGCGATCGCGCTGGAGCCTGGAATGAAACGTCCTGAAGCGCCCACTGGGTATGGCTATCGTAGCGAAAGTATACTTGGTCGAAATGGATATCAAAGCGCGTCAATGCCGTTGGAACGGGAGGCACGGGCAGCGCTGGGATGTTCATCACTGCTTCGATGCGCTCCAGCCCCACTTCCATTAGGTCAAAGACACTGGTCAGTCCCACTAGCTGGGCAATCGGCTCCGTAAATCTCATGGCAATGACAATTAGCGCAAGCAGGGCAGGCACGGACAAAGTACCTTGCACAACAAATAGGGCGCCCATGGCAATGATGATTAGGATTCCCACCTCTACCAGTGTTGACATGGTAATCAAGGGAAGGCTCACGAGGCGCTGTCCCTGCCGCTGCACCGTTCTTTGACACTCCAGTGCTGTTTGCAGCCTTTGCGATCGCGCCCCTACCTGATTATTGGCACGCAGAACCGGTAATCCTTGGGCATATTCCACCACCCGTGACGCGGCATCGGCGTCGGCATTGACTGACTTACGCAGGTTGGTTTTGACTCGCGATCGCATCTGCCGGTAAATTGGCACCGCCAGCGGGAAGAAGATTAGTAGCGCCACCGCCAACCGCCAATCAATTAGCAACGTCACCAGGACTGCGACTGAGGGCACCACCGCCGTTTGAATCACCAGCGTCGCCAAGCTGCCAATCCACATCACCAGCTCGCTAACATTCCCGCTCATCACCACATTGAGATCGCCGGATCGCCGTTGATTTAGCGCCTGCAACGGAATATGCCGTAATTTTTCCCCAAGACGTAATCGCGTTTCATGGGCCACATCGGTGGAGGTTAGCCAGCTAAAATCCAACTCCTGCCAGCGAATCAGCCCCTCCACAAACACTAGACAGCCAAACAGCCCCAAAAGCTGCCAAGCCTGCTGAAAATTGACGGGGGAAGCCACCAACGCTGACAGCAACGGAAAGAATAGGGCGAAAATTATTCCCTGGAGAATCGAAGCGATAATTGAGAGCGCAAGAGCCTTTTGCAGTTGTGGTTTGTAGGAACCGGCCACAACCATCATGCGCCTGTAGGTTTTGAGCATGGTGGCGAGTTGTCGTAATGAGGATTTAGCGGACAGCGAGCAATGGATCTGGAGTTTTGTGAGAAAACGCCCAAATTAGGCGTGTGTATTTCTTAGGGGGACTGTCGTCGAGGCACGTCCTCTTAATTCCCAGTTTTGAGCCTCTTGATGGCGCGCCCACAGTCGGGAATAAACGCCGCCCATGGCGACCAATTCATCATGATTCCCCCGCTCCACCAACCGCCCGCGATCAAGCACCGCAATTTGATCGGCGTTCATAATTGACGGCAGTCGATGGGCAATTACGATCAGGGTTTTATGGCGGGTTAGGGCGGCGATCGCCTCCTGAATCAGAGCAGCATTTTCGGGATCAGCAAAGGCAGTGGCTTCGTCCAGCACCACGATGGGGTTGTCCTGCAAGATGGCTCGGGCGATGGTGATGCGTTGTCGTTGCCCGCCAGAGAGCCGAGAGCCCCGTTCTCCCGCGATCGTGTCGTAGCCATTGGGTAGCGCCAGGATAAAGTCATGGGCTTGGGCTGCCCGCGCCGCCGCTTCCACCTCCTGATCGGTGGCATCGGGTCGCCCTAGTTTGATGTTGTCTCGAATGGTGTCGTGGAGCAGAAAGGTGTCTTGAAACACAAAGGAAACCCAGGACATCAGCGTTTCTGAGGTCATTTGCCGCACATCCACGCCGCCAATGGCGATCGCCCCCTCCGTCACATCCCAAAACCGAGGAATCAGCCGCGCCAAAGTGGTCTTACCAGCTCCCGAAGCTCCCACCAACGCGGTGACGGTGCCGGCGGGTATGGTCAAGGACACATCTTGTAGGGCGGTGCGATCGCCGTCGGACAGACCGCTGTAGAAAAAAGTGACGTGGCTCAAGGTAACCGATGCATCCTGCGGATGTTCAGGCTGCTTCGGTTGGGGCAATACAGGCTCCGCCAACACTGAACCAATGCGCAACGCCCCCGCCTTAGACTGATTTAGCAAGTGGGACAGGGTGAGAATCGGCTTAAATGCACCACACAGGCGAGGTGCCAGCAGGAGAAAGACCAGCAGGCGAGGCAGCGTCAACGTTCCCTGCCCCATTAACCAAGTGCCCACTGCGGCGATCGCCAGCAGAGTTGGCAACGGCTCGAAAAGCAACGTTGCCAAGCGCCCCGCCATCTGACTTTTCGCGTTCCAGTCCCGCAGGGTTTGGGTAAACCTGTCGAGGGACTTTTGAAACCGAGCGAAGGAGCTGCTGCCGTCGTCGAAAGTGCGCACCACCTGCATGCCCTGCACAAACTCGATAATGATGCCGTTGATTTCTTCGTTGGCACGGTCGTAGGCATCCCGCTGTTCCGCGTAGTCGTGCATGGCAAGCTGAATCAAAATCATCCCCAGGGGCACGATTCCCAGGGTCGCGATCGCCAATCGCCAGTCAGTGGCCAGCATCACGACTAGGGACAACGCTGGAATCGTGTAAGCCTGACCGATTAGAGGCGTTGTGTCAGCCACAAAGGCATGCAGCGACTGCACATCGTCTTGCATCCATTTTTTAATGGCACCAGAACCGTGGGTGACCACATAGCCCAGGGGCACCTTAGCCAGATGTTCTGCCATAGCGGTCCGCAAAATTACTTCGAGCTTAAAAGCTGCCAAGTGGGAAACGCTGAAAGCCGCCAGCCGTGAGGTGAAGGCGATCGCTACCAGCACCACAGCAAGCCCCAACCAGCGCCAAATAACACCAGCATCTGGCGATTCAGACAATAGTTGGGCGGCAATGGGGGGAATTGCCAGCAGGGAACCAACGCTTGTGGCTGCACTGAGGGCACCGAGGGCGATCGCTCCAGCAATGCGCCCTTTAATCGGAGCCATAATGCTCCAAATTCCCGTCGGTGGCTTAGTAAAAGCTGACTGAGTCATAATTTTCAGCCCTCATGTATTTCTCAGAATTTGAAAATGACGGTCTTAAAAACGACTGTCCTAAAAAGTGAATAACCGTCCTAAAACCGAGCCTTGACCTGAATACCGTATGTGCCAAGGGCGCAATAAATACCGAGGGCACCAATGGGAGGTAAAGCAAACGCCTGGTTTACGTATTCCGTATCGAAAATATTGTTGGCAAACAGGTAAACGCCGTAGTTTTCCCCTTCGTAACCCAGGCGGGCATTCATGATCGCGTAGGGGGCCTGTTCAACAGAATTATCAGCCTCAAAATAGGTAACACCAGCCCCCTGCAATTCCACTCGCCCAAAGAATCCATTAGGGCTGCGGTACTGTACTGCCAGGTTATAAGTCAGATCCGGCGCGTAGGTGAGCTTATTGCCCACAAAATCATCATTGTTGGGATAGTCCGTAAATTCGGCGTTGACGTAACCCAATCCAGCGATAATATCCAGACCATCCAACGGCGTTGCTCTCAGCTCCAGCTCAGCTCCAGTGATACTGACATCGGCGTTTTCAATCACTGACCCCAGCTGATCGTCAAAGGTCAACACCTGGAAATTCTCCACAGAGTTATGGAATACCGCTAGGTTAATCCCTAGGCGATCGTCCAACCAGGAAGACTTCAGTCCAATTTCATAGTTCCAAGACCGTTCCGCCTCAAACGTAGCCGTCTCTTCCGTGGATGGCGTAAGGTTCACCCCCGGCGGTCGATAGCCCCTAATGATGCTGCCGTACACCATCAGATTGGGATTAAAGCGATATTGGGCAATAAACGAAGGGAGCAGTTCAGTATTGTTTTGCTCAATATCCTCCAGAGACACCAGGGTTGACGGGGGGCTGCCGGGCATAAGCAGAAAGCGATCAAAGCTTTCTAAGGTGCTGCGGGTGGACTCGTATCGCAACCCTGCGGTTAAGGTCAACGCTTCAACGGGCTGGTAACTAACCTGACCAAAGAGAGCAAAGGTGGTGGTATCGACTTCCACATCGGCAAGGTTGCTGGCACCGGGAGGAAACGGAAACCCCAAAAGCGCCACATCGGCTCCAAACTCAAGACCATTATCAGATTGAGTGATCTGGCTTGATTCAAAATAAGCGCCAGCGGTCCATTGGAATTTTTCAGCATCCTCTGGTGACTGAATTAGCAGCTCCTGACTGAAGATGCTGTTATCCGCTTCATCCAGGGTGCGCAGTAGCCCATCAATGGTGCTGGCATCACCATCAAACTCAAACGCCGTGCGAGAAAAACGTCGCGCGGTAACTGAGGTAACTCGAAAATCAGGATGGGTATAGGCGATTCTCAAAGATTGAGAGTCGGAGGTCAGCTCATTGAAACCATTAAAGTCCTGCTCGGATTCAAGGGGATCTGATTCGCCGAGTGCTACATAGGGGGC
>JBCCTE010000086.1:0-8757 GCA_039198915.1 Cyanobacteria bacterium P01_D01_bin.73
ACCGCTACGCTTCTACTGTCAAGGATACTGTCAGGGAGGTCATGATCTGGTGGAAAGGTATTGCGAAACTGGTCGGAAACAAACAAGAAACCAGACTCGTGGGATCCGGGGTTACCCAGTGTAGTAGCTCCTTACTTCAGTTTGGATGAGGTTTTGGGCACGCGGCTGCCGGAAGTCTACGATTGCTGGGAAGACTCTGAGAAGGAAGTGCTGTTGCTTGAGGAGCGGGGCGCTTGGCCGCTGTTGAGTGATTTGTGGCGGCAGGACGAGACGCCCCTCTTGGAAGTATTGTTTGGGCTGCGGGATTCCCTGGAGCTGTGGGAAACGCTGCAACCCTTCCATAGCTGTCGATCGCTGCTATTCCCGGATAATCTGCGGGTTGATGAAGATCGAGTGCTGGTGTTTTATCAGCTCTACACAAAACCTGAGCCAGAGGAGCCGCCGCTGCTAAAGGACCTGGGGCAGGTTTGGCTGGATCTATTGGATCGGAGTGGGCGATCTGATGTTGCAGCGGTTGTTGCGGCAGCGAAGGCGTTGGTGGATTGTGATGTGCTGACGGCCGATGCTGCTCGCGATCGCCTTCAAATAATTGCTGAATCTTTAGATGAGTCAGGGCAGGCGACTGCGGCAACAGAAACCCTTGCTAAGCGGGCTGCGGCTAATGCCTCCATGGGGATTAGCGCTCCCATGCCGCCGGTTTCACCTCCTGTCACAGCGCCGATGGTCACGGGCGAGGCGCCGCCTCCACCAGACATTGATGAGATGGCGGCGATCGCGGCAGCGGCAGGGTTGGACGATGGGGACGATGACGATGCGCCGACGGTGGTTCTGCCCATGTGCCTTGCCAGCTTGGATGAGTCTGGGCGAACGGATATTGGACGCCAGCGGGATCATAACGAAGACTATTTTGGGTTGTACAGCGAAGTTCAAAAGCTGGAAATGCCCATGGGGCGCAATATTCGCGCCAAAAGCCTTTATATCCTGTGCGATGGAATGGGGGGCCACGCTAGCGGGGAAGTTGCCAGCAAGCTTGCGGTTAAAACCCTGCACGACTACTTCAAATCCAACTGGCAAGAGGCAATTTTGCCCTCAGAACAAGCGATTCGCGGCGCCATTCATGCTGCGAACGACGCTATTTTTGGAGAGAACCAGCAGGATCAGCGGTCCGGCAGCGGGCGCATGGGCACAACGCTGGTGATGGTGCTAGTCATGGATTCCAAGGTTGCCATTGCCCATGTCGGTGACAGTCGGCTGTACCGGCTGAGTCGACGGCGGGGGCTGGAGCAGTTGACCGTAGACCACGAGGTTGGACAGCGAGAAATCCAGCGAGGTATCGACCCGGTGGCTGCCTACAGTCGTCCTGATGCGTATCAGTTGACCCAGGCGTTGGGACCGCGGGATAGCGAATTTATTGAGCCAGATGTCCAGTTTTTGGAGTTTGACGAGGACACGCTGTTGCTGCTGTGTTCCGATGGGCTTAGTGATAATGACCTGGTGGAGGATCACTGGCAGACCCACCTGGCACCGCTGTTAAGTTCGCGGGCGAATCTGGATCAGGGGGTTAACCAACTGATTGAGCTGGCGAATCAGCACAATGGTCACGATAACGTGACGGCGATGCTGGTTCGGGCAAAGGTTCAGCCCAATATGGAAATCTTGCACTAGGCGTGCTGCGCTCTGGGTTGGGCAGCGAGCTATCCGCTTTTTTTGGGAAAATGCCTGTAGTTCAACGGCTGGTGCCCGTCTGCAATTAATCTAGTACTGGGCGCTGAGTGCCTTTGCTTTTTATGCGAGCTTTTTCCAGCAAATATTTTCCAGCAAAGAACAGTAACTATGGCTGATGCTCAACTGCCGGTTTTGGAAATTTGTGACCTATCCCTGGGATTTCGCCAGGATTCGGGGCTGACGACGGCGGTTGATGGGGTTTCTTTGAAGTTGTTTGCGGGGCAGACGCTAGGGCTAGTTGGAGAGTCCGGGTCTGGTAAGTCGGTGACGGCGGCGACGATTTTGGGGTTGTTGCCGATGCCGCCTGCGGAGATTTCGGCAGGGAAGATTTGGTTTCGCGACAATGTGGGTACCGATGCGGCGCCCATTGATGTGCTGAGTTTATCGGGCGATCGCCTGCGGAAGATTCGTGGTGGTCAAATCGCGATGATTTTCCAGGAGCCGATGAGCGCTTTAAATCCGGTGTATACCTGCGGATTTCAGCTTTTGGAGGCGATTCAGCTACACCAAACCGTGACGAAACAGCAGGCGCAGGATCAGGCGATCGCCCTTTTGCAGGAAGTGCGGGTGCTGCCGGATGATGAAACGTTGTCGGTGCAAGTGCAGGCGGAGGCGAAGAAGGAGTTGCCGGGACCAGAGTTGCGCGATCGCATTGCCCAGCGGAAACGTAGCGTTTTGGATAAGTATCCCCATCAGTTTTCCGGGGGACAGCTTCAGCGAATTACGATCGCCATGGCGCTGGCGGGGAATCCGTCGATTTTGATTGCCGATGAGCCGACGACGGCGCTGGATGTAACGGTGCAGGCGTCGATTTTGAAACTGTTGGCGGATCTGCGTGATCGTCGGGGCATGGCGATTTTGTTTATTAGCCACGACCTAGGGGTGATTGCGGAAATTGCGGATGCGATCGCCGTGATGCGCCAGGGGAAGGTGGTGGAAACGGGGACAGTGGAGCAGATTTTTGCGGCGCCGAAGCATCCCTACACTCAAGGGTTATTGGCATGTCGACCGAGTCCCGACCAGCGGTTGCGGTATTTGCCGACAGTGGGGGATTTTACGCGGCGGGCGGAAGAGGCGGGCGATCGCGATATTCAGCCGGCGGAGGTGCTCGAACAATTTGAAACGGTTCCGGCGGGGGAGGCTGAGGAGCGGCTGGTTGCGTTGCAGAAAGAGAAACCGCTGGTGCAGGTGAAAAATTTGCGGGTGATGTTCCCGATTAAAGGCGGCTTTGGGCTGGTGAAGCGCTACACCACGGCAGTGAAGGATGTGTCTTTCGATGTGTTCCCTGGGGAGACGCTGGGGCTAGTGGGCGAATCGGGATGCGGCAAGAGCACCCTGGCGCGGACGTTGCTGAATTTAATTAAGCCAGCGGCGGGGCGGGTGATTTTTGATGGGCAAGATATTTTTGCGCTGAAGGGGCGATCGCTTCGAGCGTTGCGGCGGGATATTCAAATTATTTTCCAGGATCCGGCCAGTGCGCTGAATCCGCGGCTGTCGGTGGGGGCAGCGATTATGGAGCCGATGGTGATCCATAAGGAGGGCACGCCCCAGGAACGTTATGATCGCGCCGCTGATTTGCTGAAGCGGGTCGACCTAAACCCCGACTGGATGAATCGTTATCCCCACGAATTTTCTGGTGGTCAGCGTCAGCGAATTTGCATTGCGCGTGCGTTAGCGCTGAATCCACGCTTTATTATTTGCGATGAGTCGGTGTCGGCGCTGGATGTGTCGGTGCAGGCGCAGGTGCTGAATTTGCTGAAGGATTTGCAGCAGGATTTTGGGCTCACCTACATTTTTATTTCCCACGATTTGGGAGTGGTGGAATTTATGAGCGATCGCATCGCCGTCATGAACCAGGGACGCTTGGAAGAACTGGGTCCTGCCGAAGAAATCTATCGCAACCCGGCTACGGACTACACAAAACAGCTAATCGCCGCCATCCCTCAAGGTTATCTGGAGCGTGTTTCGTAGCAAGAATGATGTTCAGACTGTGTAGGAAAACGGCTCCAAAAGTACTTGGTCTTACATCATTTTTTAAGCACGTTGAAAGCGAGCAGCCCGAAGATTCCGTAGCTCCCTTTCTCAAAAGAATTGCTGCAAATCTCAAACAACGTTGTTTGAGCAGGAGAAAGGGACTCTAGCCCCGCCAGAATGAAAGCCGTAGTGCCGCTTATTAGAACTAAAGCGATAGAGGCAGCGAGAACAGACAAAAATGGAAATCCCGAAGGGCGCGGAGACGGACGCAAAGACATAGACAGCACCTACTGTTCAAAACGGGTCTTAACTTGTATCAAAAGTGAAGCTGGATTTCAAGAGACTCCCAAAAACATAGACAACAAATTCACGAAAAGTATTTCCAGCTAAATCAAGATTTCTCTGACTCAAAATCATATCTGTGGAGCTGGAGGGAACAACAACAGAAGGTAGGATCGAAGCTGACTATTCTGTAACCTACTCCAGATGACCTGATACGCATTAGCCTTTAGGTAGCAAGAGTAAAGTATTATGCGCGTCTTGCGATTCTTGCAGCATCCAGCAGCCCACCTGCCGCGAGAATGTAACTCGCATGTTTCTTCTACCGGACGAAAATTGTCAGCAACCATAAACTAAAATCCAGAACTCATTTTTAGCAGAGAAGACCGCACAGGCTTTGTCTCACCAGGAAAGAAACATCTACCAAGAGAAAGAACAATATCCTCACAAAAACAATAGCCAGAAATATCTGGAACTCGGCGGAATTTAGCGGAATTTAGCGGAATTTTAATATTGCTCAATAAAAAGCCGCCCTTCTTAGAGACGACTTCAGCAAACATATTCAGCTTATTTCGAGGGATTTCTGCTATTTGGACAGCGCAACCTGTCTGCTGTCTGAAAGTGTCGTAAGTTCTGATGGAATTTTATGATGAGGCAAAAATAAGTGATCGAAGATCATGCGTCTATCGTCGGGACTGCAATAGATATCATCTTGCAGACATTCCGACAGCAACGAAGTCAGGCGAGTGTATCGCGATAAAGCAGCCTGGTCCTCTTTAGATAATTTTGCCCCCGTCCCTGTTCCATAATGCATCTGCATAGTGCTTGCCAAAGTTGCCGCCCAATCAGCCCAGTCTTTCTGCTCTTGAGTGCTTTTAGGACGAGAAAGCTGTAATTTCTTGAGTACGGGTAAAGATTCTTTTACATCCATCGTTGCAGACTGTTCCTTTTCGGCAAGCTCAACAATGTTGCTGAAAAGCCGGTCGAAGCTCACCAGAATATCGGAAGAGCTTTCTGAGGTTTCAAGAGATTCATAGCGTGGATCGTAGCCTGAAATGAAACGGACTTTCTCAGATTCACCCTGAGACAGGTTGTGCGCAACAGTATGAGCGACTGCCAGGTCGAGTTGAAGCTGACAAAGTGGTGTTCGCGGCGTTATCTGATAAGAGCTGATATTGATTTCTCGTAGGTTAGCAGCGATAGGATACGCTAATTCTTGTACGTCCTCAGGAATTGAACTGGGATCGGTATTCAAAAATGTTTGATTATCAAAGGCTGCAATGCAAGAACGCCAAGACGGAGTTTGAACATTTGCCCTAGCTGTCATATTCGTGAGCCACGTCAACCAGCCCTGAATCTCTTTGGAATCTTTTACTCCCAGGTTCATGTGATAGAAAATTCGACGCAAAATTGCAGCCGTGTCTTGTAGCTTGCGAATTTTGGCCACAAGGTTCTTGAAGGTAGTGTGCCAAGCTGGATCGTCAATATGCAAATCTACTTGCTCTATAATCTGTTCCAATGTTAGTGATTCTTTCATTTCCTGTGCTGCGAAACTCTCTTGAAAAGCTAGGTGGGAAAATCGATAGTTGTTCACATCATGTTTAATGAGTAGACCATTTTGAAATTCAATTGTTCGCAACATCTCCCGGCTTTCAATCTTTTGACTCTCTTTCCTGAATCCAGAAACGTTCTTCATGAACTCTTGAATAATCTCGTTCAACTCTTCACCTTCCCAGGAAAATTGAACGCCAGAAGGAGATTGAAAACCTTTATAAGCTATGCGAGCAAGCAACAACTTGCGGTTGGTGTTGGATAAGGAGTGATGTCCTCCATGGGAATCGTCAGAGCGAGAACTACGTGCGACTTTTTTCCAAGCGTCCCAGTTCCTAATAAATAATTCTGAAGCATCGTCAAATAGAGCGTTTCTATCTTTCGGAAACTCACGCCCGCTGCTGTAAAGCTGACACATAATCGTCAACAGCAAAGGGGTTTTAGCCAACTCTAAAACAGGTTGGTTTGACCACAGGGAGCGTCGAAACAATTCAGCGTCCGGAATTTCATCTGCAAATTGATCTTGCTCGGCTGCCTCGCTTTTGAACCACTTTTCGATGTATTGCTCAATTCGCGTTTTATCGAGGTCAACGATCTGTACCTCTTGGAACTCTGGAGCGGGATGTCTGCGCGCGCCAAATCGGCAGGTCATGACGAAAGCATTCTTATAGAATCGTTCGACAAGTTCTTGAATTTGGTTTTGAACGCGTAGTGCATGCTGATTGGGAATTTCATCTAATCCATCGAGAAGAAGAATACAGCGACCAGCTTTTAGCAGGCTATAAAATGCTTCGATTGCCTGTTCACGGTCTTCGCTTTCAGAAAATCTTAGGAACCTCTCTTCAATATGCCCTAGCAAATCTTGAGTTTTCTCTATCTGTGCAAAACGCCCCAAATCCACGAATATAGGCAACTTAGAATCGCCATCTTCAAGCGAAAACTCAGAAGCGAAGTGGAGACCAGCCAGCTTTAACGCTGTTGTTTTTCCTCCCCCAGCAGTTCCCCATATCTGCAAATATTGAAACGTTTCAATAGCGTCGAGTAAGTTTAGCTGCCTCTCTTTAAAGGGCTCTCCTAACATATCTAGCCGATTCTGTGACCATCCTCCGCCAGAAAACTCAGCAGCTAACGTTTTCAGGTCTTTTTCTGTCCGCTTAACGACTTCGTCATAGACTCGGGCTTCTGTGTACAAATCCAACAGGTTTTTACTGGACGACATACCAGGAACCCGAACTCGATCAAGCTCTCTAGTAAGCCTTTTTATGTAGATTGCGAATGACTTCTTTTCAATTGTGCGATCTATATCAACCTCGTCATGCTGGATTTCTTCATAATCGTCATCGACCTCTTTTGCTAGTTCTAAGTAGCTCTTACCTAGTAAGGCCTTACAAATCAAATTGAGCGTTGTTTCCCTTGATCGGTGAAATTTATCCTCGTCGTTCAATACATCTCTAACCGTGCGTTCTGAGATATCTCTCGAGTCTCCATTGTTGCTGCATATCGAATCGCACAATCGCTGAGCAGATTGTCCGAAATCAGATTGATATGCCTCCCTAAGCTGATTATAAATTTGTATGTTGCGTCGTTCCGAATCGCGCTTTTTCATATGTATGTACCTTCAATCCATTCCCTTCGACCTTGAACTAATTCTAAGTTGTTAAACGAGGAAAATGCTGGAAATAATTGATTTCGTAGAATTTCATGGAATTTCCAAAGAAGGAAAAAAGAGAGGCGGAAGTTGGGATTTTTATAGAAATATAGGGAGGTTATGTGGAGGTCGACGAAATTCCCAGATCTATGCATATTACTGGCTTTAACACTGTCCTCTGAATAGAATGAGGTCTATAAGCAGAGCCAATCAAAAGCATTTGTTTTGCTTACTGTAAATATCAGAGGAAGATCAATGAAAAATAAATTGATTGCGACACTCAAGTCAGCGGCAAAAGCGATCGCTTCGGACGTTTCAGAGGCAACTGCTCACGTCTTTGTTAACACTACTGTGGTTGTTTTGTTTGCCGCTGTAACTAGCTCCTCACTTGGTGTTTGCGAAGCAAAAATCCACCCTGAGTTAGATATTTCTTGCGAAATTAACCAGAAAGAGCCAGACAATGAGGTTTAAATTGTGATGAATTTTAGAGAGTGCGCATTAATTACTTTATGGGTGATAATTATTGCGATTTTGCCAGGCAGTAATGAGGCACAAGACGTTAGTTTCCACTGCTATGATCTTCAACAACCATATTGTATTGCTCGCATGAAGGCACAGGGCGACTATCGTTCGGCTTTTTTCAAAAGCCTGTGACTTCCAAGAATTAATCTTGCGTATTTCTACCATACTCCAATAGGAAAGTTACTGGTCCGTCATTTTCAAGTTTTACTTGCATCATGGCTCCGAATTGACCGGTTTCTATGGTTAGGCCGCTGGTGCGCAGCTTTTCTACGAATTGCTTGTAACGCTCCTGGGCGATCGCCGGTTTCCCTGCCCCGGTGAAATCCGGTCGTCGTCCCTTGCGACAGTCTCCATAAAGGGTGAACTGGCTGACTACCAATAATTCACCCTGGATTTCCGAGAGGGATAGGTCGAAGCGGGGGCGATCGCGACTGGGGTCAGGAAACAGCCGCAGGTTCAGGCACTTGTTTACCATCCAATCCAGCTCGGCGTCTGTGTCAGAATCGGCGACCCCCACCAGCAGCAACAGCCCGATGCCGATTTTGCCAATTACCTGGTCATCCACCGTCACCTGCGCTGATCGCACCCGCTGAATCAAAACCCGCATTAGCCGTTTCCTGCGCTAAACGTCATGGCAACTCTACCAACTTAAGCGGCCGCGGAAATTCGCCAGCCAGCCAACCCAATAGCTAGCTTGGTATAGGGGGAGCAAGACGAAGGGGCGCAGCACGGTTTCAATCAGGGCACCGCGACGGTTAAACCAGTGGGTTTGCCCCTCGTTTGCGACTTGCCATTGGCGGCGTTGCCATTGTTGATGGCGGGTGATATTCACCCAGGCGAATAGGAAATCTAGGGTCCAGCGTGCCCCCAACAGCACCAAAATGATGGACGGCAAGCGCAACATGCCGAACACCATGCAGAGGATTAGGGTGATGGAGGCGATCGCATAAACCGGACTACAGGCGTCGATTACGCCGAGCACCAGGTACGCAGTACCAATTACCCCTTCCTTGGGGTTGCCGACGATGTGACGGTAGCGCAGTAGGGTTTGTAAAAAT
>JBCCTE010000087.1:0-8750 GCA_039198915.1 Cyanobacteria bacterium P01_D01_bin.73
AAAGCGAGACGGAATCGATTTTCGGATCACCATGAGTATGACGCCGCCCCTGGTCGCCATGCTTCGGGATCCCCTACTTCAGGATCGCTACGATGAGCACCTTAGTCAGCTCCAAGAATTAGCGGAGAAGGAATACGTCCACAACGAATTCAACGGGCATATTCGCTACCTTTCCGAGCATTACATCAAAGAATTCGGCGAAGTTCGCGAGCTTTGGGAACGCTACGATCGCGACCTAGTCAAAGCCTTCAAGCAATTTCAGGACTCGGGCAACCTAGAGATCATCACCTGCGGCGCTACCCACGGCTACCTGCCCCTAATGCAGATGTATCCCCAGGCCGTGTGGGCACAGATTAAGGTTGCCTGTGATCATTACGAGGAGAACTTTGGGCAGCGCCCTCGGGGAATTTGGCTACCGGAGTGTGCCTACTACGAAGGCGTGGAGCGAATGCTGGCGGATGCTGGTCTGCGCTACTTCATCACCGATGGCCACGGCATTTTGTACGCCCGCCCTCGCCCTCGCTACGGAACCTACGCCCCCATTTACACAGAAACCGGCGTCGCGGCCTTTGGGCGAGATCACGAATCATCCCAGCAGGTCTGGTCGTCGGAGGTGGGCTACCCCGGCGCGGTGGAGTATCGGGAGTTTTATAAGGACCTGGGCTGGGAGGCAGAGTACGAGTACATCAAGCCCTACATCATGCCCAACGGTCAGCGTAAAAATGTGGGGATCAAGTACCACAAAATTACGAGCCGAGATGGCGGACTGTCGGAGAAGGGGCTTTATGATCCCTACTGGGCGCGGGAAAAGGCGGCGGAACATGCTGGCAACTTTATGGGCAACCGGGTCCATCAGATTGAGCATTTGAACGGCATGATGGGAAGCCCTCCAATTGTTGTATCGCCCTACGATGCAGAGCTGTTTGGGCACTGGTGGTACGAGGGACCATGGTTTATTGATTACCTGTTCCGTAAGTCTTGGTTCGATCAAAAGTCCTTCCGTATGACCCACCTGGCGGAGTATTTACAGGAGAATCCGACCCAACAGGTGTGTCGCCCTTCCCAGTCCAGCTGGGGGCATAAGGGATTCCACGAATATTGGCTCAACCAAACCAATACTTGGATTTATCGCCATTTGCATAAGGCGGCGGAAAGGATGATCCAACTGGCACTGCGAGATCCGGCGGATGAGCTGGAGGAACGGGCGCTAAATCAGGCGGCACGAGAGTTACTGCTGGCGCAATCCTCAGACTGGGCATTTATTATGCGCACCGGAACGATGGTGCCCTATGCAGTGCGGCGGACGCGATCGCATCTAATGCGGTTCAACAAACTGTACGACGACATTCGCCTGGAGAAAATTGACTCGGGCTGGCTGGAGAAAGTGGAGCAAATCGACAATATCTTCCCCAACGTAGATTTCCGTGACTATCGCCCTCTCTAAGCAAGAAAGCTTCAAATCCTTTGAAACCTAGACGGTAGACTGCGTGAGCTGTGTAGATTAGCAACGGTTCATTTCGCTCCAGTGCGTGCCCCCAGTGCCGACCCTAGAATTAAGGTATCGGATTGAGGAAGTTGCCATGCCCGCCACCGTTGCCGATGTGATGAGCCGTGAACCAATCGCAGTGACTCCGGAAACCTCGATGAAAGAGGCGATTCAGCTATTAGCGGAAAATCGTATCAGCGGTATGCCGGTGCTGGATGCACAGCAGAAATTGGTGGGGGTCATTTCCGAAACGGATTTGCTGTGGCAGGAGTCGGGGGTTGATGTGCCACCCTACATCGCCATTTTGGACAGCGTTATTTACTTGAAAAATCCCGTCACCTTTGAGCAAGAGCTGCACAAGGCAGTGGGGGCAACGGTGGCGGATGCGATGACGACGAAGGTGAAAACCACAACGCCGGAGATTACCCTGCGAGAAGCCAGCCGAAAATTGCATGGCGACGGAGTGCACCGGCTGCCGGTGTTGGATGAGGCGGGCAAGGTGGTGGGAATTTTGACGCGAGGGGATATCATCCGCGCCATGGCGGCGGGGCTATCTTGACCCATGTGTCGATTACTTTTTTCCGCAGTTCCGACTCGCGGACGGCTTTTACGAGCTAGGCGTTCAAAAACTAGGCGTTAAAAGGGTAGACCGTCCCTTTAGAATTTGAGATGTGATCCCCGTTGTGGCGATACATCTCCTTTTCTCTGACAACATTCCCCTATGACCACCTCTGCATCTGAGACTGCCACCTTTGCTCTGACCACGCCGCTGTACTACGTCAACGGGCGCCCCCACATTGGCAGCGCTTACACCACAATGGCGGCAGATGCCCTGGCGCGGTTTTATCGATTGCAGGGGCGATCGGTGTTGTCTATTACCGGAACCGATGAGCATGGGCAGAAAATTGAGCGGACGGCGCAGGGGCGGGAGATGGAGCCCCAGGCCCATTGCGACGAGATGGCGGGGGAGTTTGATCGCCTGTGGGAGATACTGAATATTCGCTACGATCGCTTCAGCCGCACTACCAATCCGCGCCACCACGCGATCGTCAAGGAATTTTTCCAACGGGTCTGGGATAACGGCGATATTTATCTGGGTGAGCAGAAGGGGTGGTACTGCGTTGCCTGTGAGGAATTCAAGGAGGAGCGTGATCTAAAAGACGACAAATGCTGTGCTATCCACACTAATCAGAAGGCAGAGTGGCGAGACGAATCGAACTACTTTTTTCGACTGTCTAACTATCAGGAAAAGTTAGAGGCGCTGTATAAAGACCATCCGACAATGATTCAGCCGGAAAGTCGCCGCAATGAAGTGCTGAGTTTTATGAGTCAGGGGCTTCAGGATTTTTCCATTTCCCGCGTCAATTTGGACTGGGGGTTTCCCTTTCCCACCGACCCCAAGCACACCATTTATGTCTGGTTTGACGCGCTTTTGGGATATGTTACGGCACTGCTGGAGCCGGACGAAGAAGCGACCCTTGATAATGCCCTGAAGCGTTGGTGGCCGATTAATCTGCACATCATCGGTAAGGACATTTCACGCTTTCACGCTCTGTATTGGCCAGCGATGTTGATGTCTGCTGGATTGGAAGTTTCTCAGCAGCTTTTTGTCCATGGTTTCCTCACAAAAGATGGATTGAAAATGGGCAAAAGCACCGGTAATGCTCTAGATGCTTTTGAGTTACTTGATAAGTACAATACGGACGCTGTTCGCTATTACTTTTTAAAAGAAGTTGAGTTTGGGCGCGATGGGGATTTTAATGAAACGCGATTTATTAATATTCTGAACGCGGATTTGGCGAATGATTTAGGCAATTTGCTGAACCGTACGCTACGCATGGCGCACAAGTATTGTGAAGGAAAAATTCCAGCGGTTCAGGTACCGGATTCTGATGCGTTGCGATCGCTAGGCAAAACCTTAGACGATCAAGTAATTGATGCCTACAAAAGGCTGGCATTTCATGAAGCCGGAAACGCAATTTTAGGACTAGCCCAAGCTGGAAACAAGTATTTAGATGAGCGGGCTCCTTGGACTCGTTATAAGGAAGGGAAACAGGCGGAAGTTGAGGAAATCTTGTACGCGGTACTCGAGTCCGTCAGGCTGGCAGCGTACTGGCTATCACCAATTACGCCGAGCCTAAGCGGCGCGATTTATCAACAGTTAGGCTACGACGTTTCCTTTGATGATTTGAAGGGAGAAGCGGCGATCGCCCTCAACAAGCATGGTCAATGGGGAGTGCTGGACGCTGGTCAAAATATGGAGAAACCTCAACCGGTATTTCAGAAATTAGAACTTGCGTAAGCTATTGCTTAATTTTGCCTAAGAACGCGGGACGATTCGCTGGGTTTCAGTCATCATGGATCTATGAGATAGAACCATAAATGGGGTCATCTTTTCGGAGTGAGGACCAGATTCAATTCGCATTTTTTAAAATAAAAGACTCTATACCAGGACCCTTTGGCTAATGACAGAAAATCTAAGCCGTCATCCTTTATTTACCCCGGAGCAAGTGCTGGAAAATCGCGGCAGAGTTGCTATTTTTATTGACGGATCTAATCTGTTCTATGCCGCGCTTCAGCTGAGTATGGAAATTGATTACACCAAGCTACTCAGTCGACTGACCTCCGGCTCCCGCCTGCTGCGATCATTCTTCTACACAGGGGTAGATCGTAGTAATGAAAAACAGCAGGGATTTTTGCTGTGGATGCGTCGTAACGGGTACCGAGTCATTGCAAAGGACTTAGTTCAGTTACCGGATGGATCCAAAAAGGCGAATCTGGACGTGGAAATTGCTGTGGATATGATGGCGCTGGTGGGTGCCTACGACACTGCGGTTTTGGTTAGCGGTGATGGTGACTTAGCCTATGCAGTAGATGCCGTTAGCTATCGTGGCGTTAGGGTTGAGGTAGTAAGCCTGCGATCGATGACGAGCGATAGCTTGATTAATGTGGCGGACCGCTACATCGATTTGGATTCTATTAAGGCTGATATTCAGAAGAATTCTCGGCATCAATACACCTATCGCCCTCTGTCAGAGGACGAGATTTGAACAATCGGCGCTTGCTGGCGCTGTGCGTTGGCGGCGGTAATTGGGGAATAAACGAGTTGGATTGGGATGGCAGCCATTGGTTTGTCGTCCCCTTTTTGCATAACGATGGTTGTGGCAATTATTGGATTGGCGGTGGGCTGTAATGGGGCGATCGCGATACACTTTCCAATACACCGCCCTGTGACTCAATCTTTGGGATGTCCCGCAGGTATGTGCTGGAGCTGGTGATTAGATCGGGCAATGGAAGTGCCTGACGACCAACTTTAGCTTCGGGAGTGTGAGCAATGGTGAGTATTTTTAAGAGCCCCAAGCATCACCCTTCGCGATTTTGGGCGATCGCGACGTTGATATTGGTGGCGACCTTGGGGTTAGGGGCATGTAGCACTGGTCCCTCTGACGGAGCTGGAGATCAGGATTCTGAGGCTTCGGTGGAGGAGTTTGATGGGGATTTGGTTTTCCAGGACGTCAATCTAAATCGGGCGGGTGATGATGGCAGCCCGCTTTGGGAGGTGTCCGCTGAGGAAGCGCGCTATTCTCGCGATCGCCAAAAGGGGCAGCTCAAAAATCCTACGGGCAAGCTGTTTCAGGATGGAGATGCGGTGTATGAATTTGAAGCTAAGCAGGGCTTTGTGGAGCAGAACGGGATTTTTCTGCGCCTAGGGGGAGGGATAAAAGTTAGGGACCTGCGGGATGGCAGTACCTTTCAGGGCGAGGAGGGAACCTGGCAGCCTCAGCTTGGAGTATTTGATGTGCAGAAGGGAGTGGTGCTAAAGCGAGGGAGCGATCGCCTGACAGCGAAGTCGGGGCAGGCGTTTAGTAAGCAGCGTAATTTTATTCTTCGGGAGGACGTGGTGCTGGTGTCCCTGAAGGATAAGGACAATCCGGCGGCGGGAAAAACGGAGATGACAGCTCGCGAGCTGATTTGGCAAATGGGTCCCAATCAAGTGGACGCGGTGGGGGACACGGTGCTGAATCGGACGGAGGGGGCAAACCGAACGGCGCTCAGGGCAGAGCGGGTGGTTTGGCAGCGTAAGGAGCAGCTGATTCAGGCGATCGGCAACGCTCGGGCGCAGCAGTCGGGTTCGGGGAGTTCGACGGATATCCGGGCGCAGCGACTGGTGTTGCAGCAGAAGGAGCAGGTGCTTCAGGCGTTTGGTCAGGTGTTGGCGGTGGGACAGAATCCGTCGATACGGTTACAGACGGAGCGGGCGGTGTTGCGGCAAAAAGAGCAGCTATTCAGCAGCGATGTGCCGACGGTGATGGAGCGCTATGACTGTTCCAGTGGGTCCTGCGTGGTCAGCGATCGCGCTCGGGGAGACGCAGTCGAAGCGCGGCTGGCGGAACAGGTGATTTACTTGCGTGGGAATGCCAATGTTGCCCTGACGGACCCGGCGATTACTGCCACAAGTCAGCTGATGCGGTGGTTTATTAAGGACCAGCGATTGATTGCAGATCAGCCGGTGACGGTGGTGAATTTGCAGGACGGGGTGGTGCTACAGGGAGATTACGGCGATGTGAATATGAAGGCGCAGGTGGCGAATTTGGTGGGCAATGTGCGCGGGCGATCGCAGCAGAATCAATCGCAGATGCGGGCACAGCGGCTGGCGTGGGCGATGAAGGAAAAGCAGGTGCAGCTGGTGGGCAATGTGTTTTACCAGCAGGCAAGTCCACCGCTGACGTCAACGGGCGATCGGGCAGCAGCGGCGATTAAAGACGGGCAGTTTGTATTAATTTCGGGACCGGGACAGCGAGCCCGCACCACTCTGATAACCGAAGAAACCCAGGGCGGCGTGAAATCGGAGTCTGGCTCCAAGCCGTCACCGGTTCCGTCGCCAATTCCGTCGCCAGCATCAGGAGAAATACCGGGTTCGACTCCAGCAATTATTCCGCCACCGCTGCCAGCTCGCCCTGGTGACTTACCCAATATTCCTCGCCGAGAGCTGTTGGGCGGTTAGTGTCTCGGACAGCTCGTATTCTTAACGATTAATTTTTGGCGGTTAATACCGACGCTTAAGTACCTGGGGCTTTTACTGCTTCCTATTGCTATGGATTTCAACATTCGACCGGCGACTCCTGACGATGCTGAGGCAATTATGGCGATGATTGTTGCCCTGGCGGAGTTTGAAAAGTTGACTCATCAGGTGACCGGGACGGCGGAGTTATTGGGTGAGCATTTGGGGGGCGATCGCCCGGCAATCGAAGGGCTGGTGGCGGTTGAGGGGCAGGAGATTCTGGGCTACGCACTATTTTTCTCCACCTACTCCACGTTCCGCACTCAGCCGGGCTTGTACTTAGAAGATGTGTTTGTGCGACCGGAGTTTCGGCGAAGGGGGATCGCCACGGCGCTGATTCGGCAGATTGCGGCGATCGCCCAGTCACGAAATTGTGCGCGGTTTGAGTGGGCAGTGTTGGATTGGAATGAGCGGGCGATCGCAGTTTATAAAGGACTGGGGGCGGAAGTGTTGCCCGATTGGCGCGTCTGCCGCGTTGAGGGAGATCGCCTGCTCCAGTTATCAAACGCAGCAAAATAGCCCAGAAAAATAAGCCCAGGGAATCGATAACAATGAGCGTAGTTAATAACTTTTTCCAAATGTTTGGTCGTGCCGCTACGCCTCCAGCGGCAAACGTTGAGATTTACTCTTGGCAGACCTGTCCCTACTGCATCCGCGCCAAGATGCTGCTGTGGTGGAAAGGAGTGAACTACACGGACTACGCTATTGACGGGGATGATGCGGCGCGCGATGCCATGGCGGAGCGGGCTAATGGCGGGCGATCAGTTCCTCAGATTTTTATCAACGATAACCATGTCGGCGGCTGCGACGATATTTACGCCCTCGACAGTCGCGGTGGTCTCGATCCTCTCTTGGCGGAGTCCCCCGCGAGCTAATTGCTTGACGATCGCCAGCCGGAATTATCGGAGCTACTGACCCCGAGGGTATTAACCCTGGGCAATTCAGCGCGCAAATGGTTTGGGCTAGATCGTCAATGGCTGGACCCGCTGCATCCGGTGCATGTTAAAGGGATGGCGATCGCCCAGGAGGAAGCCGACAAAGCTGCCGCCAAAGGAGATGTTCCGGTGGGGGCAGCAATTCTAGATGCTCAAGGGCACCCCATTGGTCGCGGTCATAATCAAAAACATGCCCTCGGCGATCCCACCGCCCACGCGGAAATTTTGGCGATGCGCGAGGCGGGGCGATCGCGACAGAATTGGCACCTTAACGACTGCGCCTTATACGTCACTCTGGAGCCGTGTCCCATGTGTGCTGGGGCATTGGTGCAAGGGCGAATCGGGCTGTTGGTGTTTGGCGTACCCGAGCCGAAAAGTGGAGCGATCGCTAGCATGATGAACCTAGCCAAGCAGCCCTGGTCAAACCACTATTTCCCAGTGATCGCCGGGGTCAACGCCCAACAGTGTCGCCAGCAGCTTACGGACTGGTTTGCCGCTAAGCGGGGCACCTCTAAGCAAAACGATTAGGGAGATAGGCGAGCCTTTGCCAGGCGTTTTTCTTCATACCAGGTGGCAATTTCCGGCATCCAGGTGCGGAAATGTTCCATCAAAAGCTCGCACAGCCTTTGGATTTCTAGCTGGGCATCCGCCTTAGCCCGCAAGTCCAACAGGTGCATTAGTGATCGCGCATTACAGCTCAGGACAAAATGCTGGCGAAAGTCGAAGGGGATCAAACCACGAGCATGTTCCTCCGACAGACCGTCGTTGATGCGATCGCCGTAGCGCTTGCAGGCCAGCAGGCACCATTCCAAATCCGCCTGACGCTGCTCTGCGGAGTAGGGATATTGCTTGCCCTTGCGATCACGATACTCACCCACCGGGCGCAGATAAAACACATCCTCCACGTCGCGCTTCCCCTCCGCCACATCCACAACCCGCATCCCCGAGTAGCGCATGCTCTGCACATCAAAGGACACACCAACCCGGTGGGTGCGTAGCTGCTGCATGGTGGAATGGGGAAAATAACCCACATTAAACACAATCTGCGGATGCTCCAGGGGACCAAAATGCCCGCGATTTCCCCGCAGTAAATGCTTAAGAATTAGCTCCCCCGCCTTTTGCTCATCCGGGAAATCATCGCGCTCATCTACCACAAAGCCTTCTGAGTAATCCTGGTGCATTGCCGCCCAAATCACCTGCTGAGGATTTGCCATTGCCGACAGTAGTTCGACCCGAAACTTATCCATAGCGATCGCCCCTTAGCGCC
>JBCCTE010000088.1:0-8740 GCA_039198915.1 Cyanobacteria bacterium P01_D01_bin.73
CCTTGATAAGGGGGGAAGCCAATTTGAGCCGACTTTGAATCATTGAACTGACGTCTTTAAGAGAAGGTAAATCCAATTATGCCGTCCCCCTAGATGGCACGGATCGCCTCCCGCAGCACTGTCTCCCGCAGCACTGTCTCCCGCAGATGGGGACGTAAAGAATTAGGCGTACCCAAATCTACGGAGCACTTAAATAGGTCTTCTAGGAAATGCTGTAGCCCCAGCAGTGTGAACAATCCGACGGGGCGGTTAAATTCCACCAGTAGGTCCACATCGCTGGTATCCGTTGCCTCATCTCGCGCCACGGATCCAAACAGGAATAGGGTCTCGACCGCAAATTCGTCTAGGCGATCGCGATGGGTATGGAGTAGTTCAATAACCTGCTGTTTTTTCATGGCTTCGCAGAAAAATCCTGAACGCCGCGCCAAAAAACTTGTGTGCTCAATCTTTTTCCAGTTCTCTTACATCCTCTAAAACTCGGGTAATTTCTTCCCTCAGGGGAACCAAATCTTCTTGGACTGCTAACCAGAGAACTTCCACATCCGTATTGAAATAATCATGGATAAGCTTATCCCGCATCCCTGCAATATCGCGCCAGGGGGTATTGGGATGACGTTCTCGTACTGAATCTGGAATGCGCTTAACTGCTTCTCCGATGATTTCGAACCCACGGGAAACAGCGAAAATCTTTTCTTGATTGCGCGAAAATGCGTCCAGGTCCAAGCCAGTTGTGAAAGATTCAATGGCAGCGATCGCATCCAAAACATCTTGCAAATAATCCTCTAGCTGCCGGTGGCTCATAGATAAATCACCTCGTTCAAGATGCGCTCTCCCAAACGCGGCTTCAGTCCCTGTTTATGTACCAGATCCACCTTGATGCCTAGGCGATCGCTCAGATAGTTTTCCAAATTGATAAACCGCAGCAGGCTTGGCACCCGCGAAAATTCCACCAGTACATCCACATCGCTCTCTTCCGTTTGCTCTCCCCGTACGTAAGACCCGAAGACCCCTAACTCTTTCACCCGATAGTGCTCTTGCAAGTAGGGCTTCTGTTCCTGGAGCGATCGCTGGACCTCGCTAAAATTTTTCATCTCACCAAATTTAGCTCGTAGGTCTTTTGGATACCTGGAAGTTCGGAATTAGTAGATGCTATGAGTCCAAAGTAATGCTAGCCTCGCTAGCCTGCCAAAAAATTAATGATTCCCACCAGGGTTGCCAAGTGCCAGGGAGCGATCGCCCAATATCCTGACGCAGTTGCCAGGTATCACCGTGGGCTAGGTGGGCATTCCAACTTTCCAGCCGCTTGATAATATCGCCCTCGTCCAAAAGACCGTCAGCTTGGGCACACTGGAGTTGGGTTAGGCGATCGCGCCCTCGGCGTAGGTTATGATTCCGCACCCGGATGTGATCGCTCAAGACGCGGAAACCGACGAAATTAGCGCCGTAGTTGGTGCGAAATAATTGGCTTTTGATGGGGTGGATTTTGAGTCGCAGCGTGCCCAGATAGGCTTCAATGGCCTGCCGACAGTTTTGTAGGAAGGAATGGCTATCGCTGAATAGGGCAAAGTCATCCACGTAGCGTAAATATCTTCGTACTTGCAGGGCTTCTTTGACGTAGTGATCAAAGCCGTTGAGGTACACATTGGCGAAAAACTGGCTGGTTAAATTGCCGATGGGTAAGCCTTTGGGACGCTCTATAGGAGTCAGCAATATGTCGCCAGGGAAATAGTCCAGGGGCACATAGGGATAGACGGTTTTGCCGTGGCGATTAGGGGCGATCGCTGAATTATCCAGAATGCGATCGCACAGCCATAGGGTCTTGGGGCATTTCAGCTTGAGGCGAATTTGCTGCTTCAGAATCGCGATATCGATGCTGGGGAAATATTTGCAAATGTCACACTGCAAAACGTATTTGCTGGATCGGGCGTATTGCACAAATTGCTTTAATGCTCGATGGGAGCCATAGCCGGTGCGATTGGCATAGGTGGTGCGGATAAAGGTGCGATCGAATAGGGGGACGATGATATTGCACAGGGCATGGTGGACCACGCGATCGCGATAGGGGGCCGCAGAAATCACCCGCCGTTTGGGTTCATAAATTTCGAACAGCGTATATGCACCGGGTTCGTAGGTTTGCTGGCGCAATTCCCGTTGCAGTTGGAACAATTCCGCTTCCAAGTTGGCATTAAACTTCAGCACTGGGTCACGGTATCGCTTGCCCCGTTGTGCCTGTCTGGCAGCGGCTAATAAATTTTCAAAGCTGGTGATCTGTGGGTACAGATTTCGGTGACGTTTCATTGGGTCGCCACCGACGTTTTCTTCATCCATCCCCGCAATTGCTGCCCCACTTCCCCTATGGCTCGGCTGGCATATTCATAGCGCCGTAGGTCAACCAATTCAAAATCAAACAGCAAGCGGGTTTGATATTTCAGCAGGTCAATGCGACTCATCAATGGGGGCAAAATTGTCTGTTTATCGCGCTGATAGCGGGCAGTAACCAAGCCTTCCAGCAGCTCATATAGTCCAGTCACCATCCGGTCTCCCAAGGTGAATTTATGGGCGCGGGGTAGCCGATTCAGGATGGGAACGTACCACAGGATTAGGTCGTAGGTCTTTTGGATAATTGGAAGTTCAGAATTGGTAGATGCCATGGGTCCAAAGTAATGCTGACCCCATTAATCTGCCAAAAAATTTTGATCGCCTCACGGCGATGAGGAAATTTGCAAAGGGCAAAAGGGAAAAAGTGCAAAGGGCTAAGACTTCTGGACTGGCGGCGAAGAAGCCCTCGGAGCCACACAACACACACGAAAACCGGCAACGTAGTCGCGGATCTCGCGCGAATAGGCGTAGCGATAGGCAGACCGGCAATCCCAAGGATTGCTGATCCAGGAGCCGCCGCGCAGCCGACGACCACTTGAATCACCTTCGGTCCAAGGAGTTCCATCAGAGGGAATTTGGCTGTAGTTACTGCCATAGTGGTCAGCACACCATTCATAAACATTGCCGTGGGTGTCATGGAGTCCCCAAAGATTGGCAGGAAACGTTCCCACCGCAGTTGTTTTCTCCCGATAAACGCCCTTGGGACAGCCGTTGTAAGTGAAGTTGCCGTCGTAGTTAGCCAGATCTGTCACAATGCCTTCTCCCCACCAAAATGGCGTTGTGGTGCCTGCTCGACAGGCATACTCCCACTGAGCTTCGCTGGGCAACTGATAATTCTTACCCGTGCGGCGCGACAGACGCTTACAAAACTCCACCGCATCATCCCAACTCACCGACTCCACTGGTAAATCGTCCCCCTTAAAACTAGACGGATCCAGCTCTAAATCACGATCCTCCCGGTCATAGCCTGCCACCACCCGCCACTGGGCTTGGGTGATCGGAAAACGCCCCATATAGAACGGCTCCAGGGTAATCTCTCGCTGAGGACGCTCATTATCGCCACTCTCCGGCTCACTCTCCGGAGCCCCAACCAAGAAACTCCCCCCCGGAATTTCCATCATGTCCAGCACAACCTTACTTCCCAGCCCTTCTGAATACCCCCAATTACCCGCCACTTGCTTCTCCACAACAAGCTTTGAACCCAAGCCAAAAAACCTTGAGCGTTGGCTTAACTTTGCCGTCTCGAACTCAAAACGCTCCAAGATAATTTCAATTTGAGCAGTTTCATCCTCAATTTCAATCAGCGGAAACTCCTCCTCTAGTGGCGGCTCTGGCGGTATAACTGGCGGCACCGGCTCCAATGGTGGCGGTGGGGCCACAACATGCTTAAATTGCCGCGCAATACGCCCATACCGTCCCCCCAACTGTTCCAGCACCGACAACCCCACCCGCGCCAAAGGCAACGCCCCTTCCCCCAAAGATTCTGGATTCTCATCACAGACTTCCAAAAATGCCTCGAAGGTTTTCAGAGAATCTCCTGTAATCAGCGCCGACAATTGCCCCAAAACCTTATAAGACTGATCACAGGGCTCTCCATCCAATAGCAACATTCGCACCTGCTGTTCCGAGGTATCCTCCTGTCCCCGCAATTCATCCCCAAAAAACTTATACCGACACTGGTCATCATCAGGATCATCACACCGTCGCAAAATCCCACTCAACAATACCTCTGCCACATGGTGCTGTTGAGCCTTGGTAACAAACTCCTGGCGTAATAAATCAATCACCGGCAAACTCACCGGAGCCGCCGCCATCACACCCGCCAACTGCTGTGCCAAAGGCGACGCCGTAGACCGAAATAAATCCACCCGTTGCCGTGCCGTTCGCCGCTGTTGCCTCGCCAACTCCACCGGCTGCCGCTGCACAAAATCCGCCGCCAACTCCTGAGCCAACACCGCCTCAAACGATCGCCCCGGCACAGACACTTCTCCACAGCCAGCCACCACCCGCGCCCAATTCTCCAGTGAATCCTTCTCCAGGGTCACCACCGGCACCGGCACCACCGCCGAACTGTCCTCCTCATCCCAAACCTCATCCAACTCCGACAGCCCATGGGTAACCAATCGGCAGTTAGGCATCCCCGCCTCCAACGCCGAAAACCGCACCCCATCCCCATCCGCCAACGCCGTCCGAGACCACAACCGCTCCGGAAACATCTGCACAATCACCACCGGCTGCTGCTTCGTCCACTGCTCCAAAGGCTTGTAAATCAACCCTCGTCGCCAAAACTCAGACGTGGCATCGGTCACTAAAAGAATTAACCGCCGCCCGGTCGGATCCACCAACTCCCGAGGATTATGGGGGCGCTGTCTCCGTCGTAGCTCTCGCCGCTCATTCCACCGAGGAAATAGCTGTAAATCCGCCGATGCAATATCCGCTCCCTTCTCGTCCTTCGGCAATCCCAATCGCCAGGTGCGCACCGCCCGAAATGCCCCCTGATATTCCATCAACTGCTGCAACTCGGCGATCGCCCGTTCCCAAATCACCGTCGTCTTAGAATCTTCAACCACCAGCTCCAAGTCCAACCACCGCTCCGGCTGCGGACGCTCTACCGGCATCACCACCAGCCCTTGCATTTCGGCAGTGCGCTCCACCGTCGCCGCCTCATCCAACATCAACCGCGATCGCGACGGCACCTTCCGCATCAACGGTCGCAACGCTCGAGCCAGGTCTAATCGCGATCGCAACGCATCCGCCGCCGGCATCGGAAACGGAATCCCCTCCGACTCCCCATCAACGGCTTTATCCCCCTCTCCTTCCTGAGCATTTTTGTCGGATCGCTCATCCACAAACACCGCAACCGATTGACGCGTGGATGTGGAGATGTCCTGCCCGAAAACAACTCCCTGCGTCGCCACATTTTGCTGCCTTTGATTACCAGATTTTGGCGGCTCACTTCCTCCCCCAGATTCCATAAACTGAGCTAGCCATAGGGTATCTGCCCAATCTCGCGCATCCAGTTCCCATCCCTTTGGAGTCACGGGGGCGATCGCCCGCTTGAGCCGTCGCAGCGAACCAGAGCTATCGGTAGTAGTCGAAGGCTTACTCAACTGCCCACCACCCGGTCTTCACTGCTGTCCAAATACTTCCACAGGCGATCGACTAAACCTCCCGGTGTTTCCACGCTGGAGCTAACATTCACCCCACTTTCACGGGTCACCAAATAAATCGCATTTAATAGCTGGTCCGTCGCCAAATCTCCCTTAGAAGAATCATCCTGCTTCTCTAAAAACTTCTCCACCAAGGTCTTAATCCGCTCCTCGGACTTAGCAATTAATGCCTCTCCTCCCTCCTCCTGCCGCAGATGAGCTTTCACAATATCCATCAACCGTTTCTCGTCCGGCTTTTGCATCGTCAATCGCACACAGCGCCGCAAAAACGGAGGTGGAAACGCCCGCTCTCCATTACTCGTCAAAATCACTAACGGAAATTCAGAACAAGTCACCCGTCCTTTTTTGACTACCACCTCCGCAGAATCTTTGTAAGCCGTTCCAACAGTCACTTCCTCCTTCAAATCAGAGATGCGTGACAGCTCTGGAATATCAAAGGAACCTTCCTCAAACACATAGAGCAAATCGTTAGGCAAGTCGATATCGCTCTTATCGATTTCGTCCACCACCAGAATCCGAGGCTTATTCGACGGCAACAAAGCCGTACCCAACGGTCCCAGGCGAATATAGCGACCAATATTGTCAAACTTCTTATCGCCCTTCAGTTCCTTATCGGTCGAATCCTGCAATCGGGCGATCGCATCGTAGGAGTACAACCCATCCTTCAGCGTCGTCTTGGTGGTGATGGGCCAATACAGCACCTCTCCTAAATCCAACTCACGAGCGATCGCATAAGCCAGCGACGTTTTACCCACCCCCGGAGCCCCCGTCACCAGCAACGGTCGCCGCAAAAATAATGCTGCATTGACCATCTCCACCTCATTCCCAGAAGGCTGAAATATCTCTTCCTTCTGCGCCTGATCCTGCTTCGGTTTTCGCCATGGCGGTGGGTCGGGTAAGGCGTCGAGAGCGTTGGGGTTGCGATCGCCATTGCCCTTAAAAACCGGATTAAAACGTTGATTACTCATACCCCACTCCTGATTGACCTAACCCGACGAATTTCGATAAGTTTCACGACCTATTACCCCAGTCTTTCCCAGGAGGAGGGCGTTAGATTTGGATCTTGCCACACCAAGCTTAAGTGACGTCCCAGGCGATCACGATTCTCCCCAGTACTACTATCCGAACCATCGCTAGCTTCCTCACGAAACGCACGAATGTGTTCCGGTAAACCTGAAACACAAACAGAGCCGCCCAATAGTTCAGGTCGAATGCGATCGCTCAAATCACCTCGCCGTGCCCACAAAATCAATGGGAATGCGACTCGCCGGTGCCTCACGATGCTGGTGCAAGAGTCTTCACCAACATTTTTCAAAACAAGCGCCTCAGCCGATTTTAATGCTGCTATCTCCGCCGCAGAATCACAGCAATTAAAATCCTTAAACACTTCTTCCGCCGTCTTACCCTGACACTGTTGAAGCGCCGCCCATTTCTCTTCAAGACGTTTACGGTAACGAGTTGAGAAGGGTTCATTGCAACGCATCAGCAAAGCATACTCACTGCCAAGAGACGCGCCAGCATCACCCAACGAGAGTAATTCAAAGCCTTGAGAAATCCATTTTTTAGGGGCGAATAAATGAATTTCCCCTTCAGTAAACTTTGTATTAACCTCTAGCTCAATATCTATAAACTCCCCTAGTTTAGAAAGCTCAACTGCTCTTCCGCTGGTGACTTCGTGTTCATCTCCCTCATCATCTATACCTAGAATTTTGACCGTCACCCCATCGGGTGAAGCATCAACCCTCAAATCCTCTTCCACTTCGACAAGCACGCAGCGGAAGTCCCCCATGGCTTCATTACGCTTCTTTTTACGGTTGTCAGCCTCCATATATAAACGATCAAATGGAAGCGACCCACGAGACTTCGCCCAACCGTCCAGCATTAAGTTGAGATCAGGGACATCCTCTAGTGCAAGGAATAGTGCCCACTGGGTTAAGCGATCTACTTCTTGCCCATCATCCGCCTTCCATGCGCGCGTCCCATAGTTCAATAGCTTGCGTAAGCGAGGTAGTAAATCTAGGCTTAAATCCTCTCCAGAGTGGCACGCTTCACAGTACTTGAATGCCCTTTCAATCCAGCTATCCCAGCGATTGGATGGGTGTTGCCGCCGAAACTCTTCCACAAGGTCGTACAACCTGTGGACAAACAGAGTCTCGATCGCATCCTGCAAAACCTCGTGAGGAATTGCATATGCCTTACTTACTGATTTATCTCCACCAATTTGAGCCGTGGCAATCATCCCCGCCACATACTCATCTTCAGAGGATTGATTCTGCGATCGCTTAAAGACTGGAGAGCCGCTGAATCCGCTGCGAATTCTGTCGTCATTCTCAGCCCCTGTTTTATACAGTTGCCAACGTTTTCCCGCGACCTGTGCCCTCGGATAATAGGCATCAGATTCCCCACCAGAATCGTCGCCAAACCCATAGGCAACACAGCGATCGCTTTGCTCGCAAGGTTCCATTGGAAGAACACGAATGGGCTCAATCGCAGCGCTAGGAACAAGGTCCAGTAGCTTTAATCCTGCAATGTCACCACTGTCGAGCGCATATGGCTCCCAGAAAACCACCTTCGCCCGCAAGGGCTTTCTATTTGCCTCTACCGGAAAGTCCAAACTAATTTCCGCTGTGGGCATGGCTTCATGCTTTAGGTCCGAAAACTCACCTCGTTCAATCCCTGTCGCCTGTAAAACCACATGAGCACAGGTGATAACGTAGCCAGGAGCCACGAGAAACCCAGTGCCAACCACCTCTCGGTCTTCCCCTTCCCCATTCCCAAAAATACGGGCGATCGCTAGTTTGGAATTATTTGGCATTCCACCACTTACTTCTTATGCCACGTCATCGAAATCTCAAAAGTGGTTTCGGCTCCCACCTTGGTCAATATCATTCCTGCCTGACCGCTTAACTTCACACCAAATTTAACTGAAACCTCATCGGCAGGATTCTTGATATCGTCCAATCGAGATTTGAGTAGGCTAGCAATTGGTCGGAGCTGATCCACCGCCTGCGCCAGAGTTTTGGAACTTTTAACTGCCTCCAAACCGTTCAGTTTTTTCTTTGAAACAGGCTCAAGAGATCCCGCAGATCCATCCTGAAGTTCAACCAAGATAGTCTCACCATCTTCAAGCTCAAACTGCACCAGTTGGGACACGGCTTCACACCTCTCTCAATCGATTAAAGGCAAAGTAA